>CBIMZH010000203.1:0-5525 GCA_966248255.1 uncultured Cellvibrio sp. | reverse complement strand
AGCATAACCTTGCCAAGGTTAGGGTCGCGAGTTCGAGTCTCGTTTCCCGCTCCAAATTTTCTTATCTGGCGTCTTTGAAAGGCATTACAACTGTAAGTTGTAATAGTGCCTTTTTGCCTTTAGTGTTTCGTCCCTCCTGTTTCTCTCTTTTGGCTTCAATCTAATTTGCGAGGCTGTATGACCACACCTGCGCTTTCTATTCGCGATTTGCGAAAAACCTATAACAACCAATTCGAAGCCTTAAAAGGCATTTCTCTGGATGTAATGCCCGGCGATTTTTTTGCCGTACTTGGCCCCAATGGCGCGGGCAAGTCAACCACCATTGGTATTATCAGCTCGCTGGTGCGCAAAACTTCGGGGCAGGTAAGTGTGTTTGGCTGTGATATCGACCAGGACTTTTCCCAGGCGAAAAAGTTTTTGGGCGTGGTGCCGCAAGAATTCAACTTTAGTATGTTTGAAAAGGTGGAGGATATTGTCCTTCAGCAGGCAGGGTATTATGGCCTGCCGCGTGCTCAGGCCCTTCTGCAAACCGAAAAATACCTCAAAAAATTAAATCTCTGGGACAAGCGCCATACGGCGGCGCGTATGTTGTCCGGTGGTATGAAACGCCGCCTGATAATTGCCCGCGCGCTGGTTCACGAGCCCAGATTGTTAATTCTGGATGAGCCAACTGCCGGTGTAGATATAGAGCTGCGTCGCTCTATGTGGGAGTTCCTCAAGGAAATTAATGCCGCTGGCACCACCATTATCCTCACTACCCATTATCTGGAGGAGGCGGAAAGCCTCTGTCGCCATGTGGCGATTATCGATCACGGCCAGATAGTGCAGAACACCAGCATCAAGCGCCTATTGCAACAGTTGAATAAAGAAGTTTTTATTTTTGATGTGCAGGGTGATTTGGCGGCGGCGCCGCTGTTGGATGGCTATCCGGTTAAGTTAATTGATGCCCATTCGTTTGAAGTGGAAGTGGAAAAGGGGCGGTCGCTCAACCAGGTGTTTAATCTGCTAAATGATCAGGGCATAAGCGTTGTGAGTATGCGCAACAAGTCGAATCGACTGGAAGAGTTGTTCGTTAATTTGGTTGCAGCCAACAAGGCGGAGGTTTAAACCATGACATTCAATGAACAGTGGATTGCCTTGATGACAATTCTGCGCAAGGAAATCAAACGCTTTACCCGTATCTGGGTGCAAACGCTGCTACCACCCGCGATTACCATGGTGCTTTACTTTGTTATTTTTGGGCAGCTGATTGGCGGGCGTATAGGGGCCATGGGCGGGGTTAGCTATATTGATTTTGTCGCGCCAGGTTTAATTATGATGGCGGTGATTACCAACTCCTACGCCAATGTTTCCTCGTCCTTTTTTAGCGCCAAGTTTCAGCGCAGTGTGGAAGAATTGCTGGTTTCGCCAACACCCAATTACATTATATTGCTGGGCTTTGTTCTGGGTGGAGTTGCGCGCGGGCTGGCGGTGGGGCTGATAGTCACGGTGACTTCGCTGTTTTTTACCGATCTGCAAATACAGCACGGTTTTATCACCTTTTTTATTTTACTGATGACCGCCATTCTGTTTTCCCTGGCGGGTTTTATCAATGCGGTCTACGCCAACAGCTTTGACGATATCTCTATAGTGCCAACCTTTATCTTAACGCCCTTAACCTATTTGGGCGGGGTGTTTTATTCGATCAGTCTGCTGCCGCCATTTTGGCAGGGCGTCTCGGCTATTAACCCCATCTTGCACATGGTGAATGGTTTCCGCTACGGCATACTGGGTGTTACTGATGTAAATATAGGTTTGGCATTTGTCGAGCTTTCGGGTTTGGTGATTGTGCTGTCTGTTATTGGCTTGTATTTGTTAAAAACTGGCAAGCGCCTGCGCGCATAAGGGTATTTGATTATGGGTTTTAACCCTCTGGGCCAACAAACTGACTATGTCTCTGTCTACTCGCCCGAGCTGTTGTTTCCAATTGCCAGGGCTGATTCGCGCCGCGCTCTGAATATAGCCGGCGACTTGCCTTTTTTTGGTCAGGACTTATGGACAGCTTATGAATTGTCCTGGTTGGATTTGAAAGGTAAGCCGCAGGTTGCCGTGGCCGAGTTTCTGATCCCCTGTGATAGCGAATTTATTATCGAGTCCAAATCGTTCAAGCTTTATTTGAACTCGCTAAACCAGACTCGCTTTGCAACCTGGGCTGAGGTTAACAGCCTGCTGGTGAAAGATTTGTCCGCCGCCGCCGGGGCGCCGGTGGGTGTACATCTCTATAATTTAGGTGACTTTGCGACTAACCCCCTGCAGCAGCTCAGCCAACTTGATGGTCAGTTGCTGGACGATTTGGATGTAGAAATTGATAGCTACCATCCGCAGCCGGATTATTTGCAAACCAGTGCCGATGAATTGGTTGATCAAGTGTTTTACTCGCACCTGCTCAAAACCAATTGCCCGGTAACTGGTCAGCCCGACTGGGCGAGCCTGGTCATTGCCTACAAAGGGCCTGCCATAAGCCCTGAATCTTTACTGCGTTACATTGTTTCCTTTCGCGAGCATCAGGATTTTCATGAGCACTGTGTTGAGCGAATTTACTGCGATATTCAGCAGCGTTGCCAACCCGATTCGCTGAGTGTTTATGCGCGCTATACCCGCCGTGGTGGTTTGGATATCAATCCGTTTCGCTGCTCTCAAGCTGGGTTGCTCCCGGAAAGCTTGAGGCTGGTGCGCCAGTAGATATTTGAGGACAATAAAAAAGGCTGCGATTGCAGCCTTTTTTATTGTCCTGCTGGGATGCTTTCCGGGTTAGACGATCACCTTGTCTTTTAGTCGCTCGGCGGCCTTGTGCAGGGATTCGATCACTTTTTGCTTGTCGTAGTTGCGCACCTTATCCAGATCCAGATACATGGAGAAGCCCTCGGCGCGCTCTTCAAAGAAGCTTTGATTTTTGCCCATCTCTTTGCGCAGGTCAGCAACCTGATAGACCTTGACGGGCATGGCGAAGCCTTTCACCTGAATCTCACCCTTGTCGCGACACATAACTGTGTCTTTCACCAGCGACCAGGTTTCGTGGGAGATAAGTATCTCATCTGGTTCCGCTGCTGATTCAAGGCGGCTGGCCAGGTTTACCTGGGTGCCCAGCACTGTGTAGTCCAAATGGTTGGAGGTGCCAAAGGTGCCCACGGTGCAGTAGCCGGTATTGACGCCCATGCGCACCTGCAGGGGCTTTTTGATGCCCTGGCTAAACCACTCCTGTTGCATGGATTTGATTTTCTTTTTCATGGCGATGGCCATGGCAACGCAGCGAGTCGCATCATCTTTTACGCCACGGCTGCCGCTATCACCAAATAAAACCATAATGCCGTCGCCCATAAACTTATCTATGGTGCCGCCGTAGTGAGTCACTATTTTGGACATTTCGGTTAGATAGTGGTTGAGCAATTCGGTCAGTGCTTCGGCTTCGATTTCCTCTGCCAGTTGGCTGAAATCTTTGATGTCAGAGAAAAACACGCTGATGCGCTTGCGCTCGGCCTGCAGGTGCTTGTCATCACCGCGATTAATGGCTTGCCACACAGTGGGGGGGAGGTAGCGCGATAATTTGTAGGCGCGGATTTTGTGCCACTTTTGCTCGCTCTCCAGCTGCTGGTGATTGAGCATTAGTTTGTGTATGCGCTGATGCATATAAATGGCATACACCAAAAAATAGGTAGCTACGCCAATCAGGCTGGCGGCGCTTATTTGTATATTGCCCGAGAGTACCAACTGCGGTTTGTGAATAACCAGGCTGGCCAGGACGCCGACCGCAAAGGCGGTGTTGTCCTCCATAAGTTTGCGAAAGCCGCCGCTGATCAGCGCATTGAATTGAATCATGGTGAGGAACATGACGGTGGGCAAAATACTAAAGTTGGTCAAGCTGAGTACCAGGCCCACCAGGCCTGCATCTACATGGGTTAGCCAGCGGCTGACGCGGTTAATGCGTTCGCTGGAAAACTTTCGGGTGAAGTGATAGGTGCCGTAAGCGTAAATCAGGAGAAAAATAATAACCGCAAAATTGAGCAGATTGGGTTGGTCCCAGTCGGATTTGGCGGCCAGGGTGCCCGCAGCCGCAAAGCAAATCAGCGCGCGAAAGTAATATTGTTGCACCGGACTTTCGGTTTGCAGTTGACGAGTATCCACCTGGGTGTTCATTGGCCAAAACCTGTGTAGTTATAGAATTGTGCGTGGAATTGGGGCCTGTATCCCGCAGCCGAAGCCTGAATTAAACGGCTTTTCGCGGTAAAAGTCTATCTTGATACTAGTGTCCAGGTTGCTACTGCCAAATTGGTTATAGATAGTCTGAAATATGCTTATTTCAGTTTTAAGGCGAGGTATTTTTCTTCCAGGTCGGCGTATTGTTTTTGCAGCTTTAGCAGCTCCGCCTGGCTGGCTTCGGTGCCGCCACTAGTTTCAGTTTGAATCAATATGTCGGTGCTTTCGGCAGGGCTGATGGAGCGCAATTTTGAATTTTCCTGCTCAAGTTCATTAATACTTGAAACCAGGGTTTTACTTTCCTGCGAGAAGCTTTGCAGGGTTTCTTTCATGCGCTGATTTTCGATGGTGATTTCCTGATCGGTTTCCAGTTGTTGCTCCTGGCGGGCGATTTTGTCATTGGCTTGGGCCAGTTCATCCTCCAGCAATTGGATACAGGTTTCCGATTCTTGCACAAAGCGAATTTGACGATGCAGCTGCTGCTCCAGCTCCTGCACTATCATGGCCTTTTGCTGGTCCGACTGGGCCTCTTCCAGCTTGCGCTGCAGGTTATTGATCAGGCGATACTGGTCGGCGGCGACATTGCGCAGCTTCATAATTTCATCGGCCGCTCGCGGGTCCTGACGGACAATGTTGATGATTTTGGGTTCGCCATCTGCGCCAAACTGGTTCTGTCTAAAATGTTCGCCCAGGGCGAAATAGCTGTGGTGGTAGTCGTTTAATAAATTAGTGATTTCCTGATTGGCTTGATCCTCACCCAATAGCGCATTGAGCTGAGCATAATAGCCATCCGCTTGCTCTTGAGCCTCCTGCCACTTGGCCTCCAGATCGAAATACAGTTTTTTGAACTTCTCCAGGTTGGCTATCCGCTTTTTATAGGTCTCCAGCTCTTCCTGGTTGTCCGGTAGGGCTTGTTCTGCCTGGGGCAAAAGTGGCTCCAGGGCTTGCATGAATATATCCCAGTAGCCGCTGGTGCCAATGGGTACAGTAGTGCCCAACTCTTCCGCGCGCAGGAAGGCGTATCTCAAGGCGACTATGCGTTGATCCAGAGAGACATCTGAGGGTTGACTGCCGGATATATCAACGCCTGGGGCAATATTGTTAAAGTGCGCCTGGGTGGTGTCCAATTGCTCATTGATAAATTGCTTGTACGATTTTCCCGCAGATTTAGGCGAAGGAGCAGAGGGCGCTGCTTTCAGCTCATCGATAAGCTCCAGCAATTTGTCCTGTTGCAGGCTGACCAGTTTTTTTTGTTTGCGGGCATACCACACCAATACAAGGGTGGCGACGAG
>CBIMZH010000202.1:0-5557 GCA_966248255.1 uncultured Cellvibrio sp. | reverse complement strand
AGCGGCCAACTTTTTAGCCCTTATCCCTCGCTGATATTCCTATGATTCCAGTAATAGCCCTAGTAGGCCGCCCCAATGTGGGGAAATCCACACTGTTTAACCGCCTGACCATGTCTCGCGACGCCCTGGTGGCTGACTATCCCGGCCTTACCCGGGATCGTAAATACGGTGAGGGCTCGCTCGAAAATCGCCGTTTTATCGTCATAGATACAGGGGGTATCAGCGGTGAGGAAGAGGGTATAGACAGTGCTATGGCCGGCCAGTCTCTGCTGGCGATTCAGGAGGCGGATATAGTGCTGTTTATTGTCGACAGTCGCGTTGGCCTGAATCCAGCTGACCAGTTGATTGCCAAACACCTGAGGGTGAACAACAAAAAAACCTATGTGGTGGCCAACAAAATTGACGGTATGGACCCGGATATTGCTTTGGCGCCCTTTTATGAGTTGGGCCTGGGTGAGGTTCACCCGACTACGGCGACCCATGGCCGCGGGGTCAGATCACTGATGGAAGAGGTTCTGGCGGAAATTCCAGAGGTGCCCGAGGACTATCAGGCAGATGAGGCCAAGGGAATTAAAATCGCCATTGTTGGCCGCCCCAATGTCGGCAAGTCTACCCTGGTAAACCGTTTGCTTGGCGAAGACAGAGTGGTGGTCTATGACCAACCTGGAACCACCCGCGATAGTATCTATATCAATTACACCCGCTTTGATAAGCCTTACACCATTATTGATACCGCAGGTGTGCGCCGCCGCAAAAACATAGATCTGGCGGTTGAGAAGTTCTCTATTGTTAAAACCATGCAGGCGATAGCCGATGCCAACGTAGTGGTATTGGTCATGGATGCCAGCGAGGGCATAGTGGAGCAGGATTTGCATTTGATGGGCACCAGCATTGAGGCGGGGCGCGCACTGGTAATAGCACTCAACAAATGGGACGGGTTAGACGAGTCACACAAGTTCTATGTTAAGAATGAAATTGAGCGCCGTCTGCGTTTTGTCGACTTTGCCAAAATTCATTTTATCTCGGCGCTGCATGGCACCGGGGTAGGTAATCTCTACAAATCTATCGAGCAGGCTTATCAATCAGCGACCGATAAATTCTCGACCAATTATCTGACGCGAATTTTGCAGGACGCTGTGCGCGAGCATCAACCGCCGATGATTAATGGTCGCCGTATCAAGCTGCGCTATGCGCACCCGGGTGGCCACAATCCGCCAGTGATAGTGATTCACGGGAATCAAACAGAAGATGTGCCAGGTCACTATGTGCGCTATTTGGAAAAGACCTATAGACGCGTGTTGGACCTGCACGGCACCCCAGTGAAAATTGAATTCCGCACCAGCGATAACCCTTACGAAAATCGCAAAAAATCGATGACTCGTCAGCAGTTTATTCAAAAGAAACGTGTTGAAGAGCGCAACAAAAAGAATCCGCGTAAAAATTAACTGTCGTTCAGCTCGGGTAAAGTAAAACTTGCACGGGGTGGTGTGAAGGAGTAGTGTTACGCGCCTAATCTACCAACCCCGAGCAGTTAACCCAAAGTGCACATGGCCGAACAGATGAGCAATCTTGCGGGCAGAAAGCTACTGATTATTGACGACGACCTGCTGGTTAGGCACAGCATAGTGACCTATCTGCAGGACAGTGGTTATCAGGTGTTATCCGCAGGGGAAGCCAAGACTGCCCTGAGTCTATTGGAAGCGGGCGAGCGCCCCGATTTAGTGATCACTGATCTGCGCATGCCTGATATGGATGGCCTGCAGCTGCTGCAAACCCTTCACGATAGCTACCCCGAACTTCCTGTGATTGTAATTTCCGGCGCAGGCGTCATGAGCGATGTTGTCGCAGCGCTGCGTTTGGGGGCCAGGGACTATTTAATCAAGCCTATAGTTGACCTGGAAGTGTTGGTGCACTCGGTTAACAAGGTGTTGCAGCAGCGCGACCTTGAGTGTGAAAACCAGCGCTATCGCGAGCAACTGGAGCAGGCCAATCGCGAGTTAAAAGAAAATCTGCGCGCCCTTGAGCGGGATCATATTGCCGGTCGTCGCGTGCAGCGACGCATGATGCCCTCGGGTGTTACTACCGAAGATGGTTATAGCGCAGCCCACAGTATTGCTCCCTCGCTATTTCTCAGCGGCGACTTTGTCGATTACGCCCATATTAAGCAGCGTTATCTAGCCTTTTATTTGGCCGATGTTTCCGGTCATGGTGCCTCCTCGGCATTTGTCACTATATGGTTGAAGTATCTGGTAAACCGTATGGTGCGCGATGAAGGCCTGTTTGGTGATCAGGAGTCATTTGAGCAGGGTGCCAATCGCATGCTGCAGCAAATTAACGCCGAACTGCATGAAACTCGCCTGAGCCACCATTTAACTTTTTTTGTAGGTGTTATAGACACATTTACCGGGCAGATGCGCTATGTGGTTGCCGGGCATTTACCTATGCCCATTTTAAAGGTTGGCGACTCAGCTGCATTTCTTGATGGCTGCGGTAAACCCGTAGGTATATTCAAGGATGTGCACTGGACCATCTATGAGCGCCAGCTGCCGGAAACCTTCAGTCTTGTCTGTTTCTCTGATGGTGTGCTGGAAATTTTGCCGGATGAAACCCTGGAGGCCAAAGAGGCGCATTTGCTCAGTCTGGTTGCTGCAACCACTGGCACTTTGGATTCTGTCTGTAATACTTTAGCGATTAAAGAAATTCGCGATAATCCCGATGATATTGCTGTTCTGGTTATCTCTCGAGGTTTGAGTTAATGAAGCCCGGTCAAATACTGGTGGCTGATCACCAGGGTGTTTATGTGATTAAAATGTTGGGCGATGTGCGCCTGACGTTTTGCATATCTTTTGATCAGTTTATTGATGCCATGTTCAACGATGCCAGGTTTTCCTCTGTGCTGTTTGATCTTTCCGAGGCTGAGGCAATTGATAGCACCACGCTTGGGCTGATGGCCAAAATCTCCTTGATGGAACAGGATCGCTTCAATCTAATGCCAATTGTGTTGGCAACCAATCCTGGAATTCAACGCATATTACAAACCATGGGTTTTGGCGATATTTTTACTATCGTCGATAAGCTGGATTCGCCGCAGCTGGACGCAAAGCCGCTGGAGTGTAGCGGGGGAAGTGAAGAGCAGGTGAAAGCGCGGGTGTTGGAGGCGCATCAAATTTTGATGGGTTTAAACGAGCAAAATGCCGAAGCTTTCCGTGATCTGGTCAATATGTTGCAAAATACCTGAGCCTTGGCTCGGCAGCCTTTCCCACAGTTTTTCCAATCATAAGGTCGCGCTAATTATTTTTAACCTGACTTTTGGCGCGAATAAAATCCGCGTGAGACACATAAATTAAATCTGCCACTTTGCGGATGGTGTAGTCCTCATATTTATCCAGTTGGCCGTCGGCATAGGCGGTTTCCCACATTGCTTTAATCAGCTCAAATTTCTCCTCAGGGCTGCAGGACTCGTTAATTAATTGCGTAAATTGATGCAGTGAAACTGCGTCTGAAGATTGGTGCTGGGCGTTGTCAATTAGCAGCTCAACGGCGGCTTGGCTAAGTTGGAAGCGTATGCGCAGTGAGTCGATCAGCTTGTCGCGTTCGCTGCGGCTAAAATCCTGATCTGCCAGGGCGACTTCCACCAGTAATGCAGCAAATGCGAGCTGTTTTTGCTCTTGGGAGAGGGGCGTGTCGGCGTCACCTGCAAGCAGGTGACGCTCGATAAAGCGGGATAGCTTACTGAGCACGAGACTTCAGCAGGTTCTCAAGGTTGATTTGGTCCTTAACGAAACCGCGGATACCTTCGGCCAGTTTTTCGGTGGCCATGGCGTCTTGGTTATTGCCGAAGCGGAAGCTGGCTTCTGTGTCCAGAACACGGGCAATGGCTTCGCCTTTGTTCTCGGGCGATAGGGCGCGCTTGAGTTCGCCTTTGTCCTGATCCAGCTCTTGCAACAGTTGCGGGCTGATGGTCAGGCGGTCACAGCCAGCCAGAGCTTCAATTTCACCCAGGTTGCGGAAGCTGGCACCCATAACAACAGTGTTGTAGCCGTGTTGTTTGTAGTAGTTGTAAATGCGACGTACAGACACTACGCCTGGATCTTCTTCTGGCGCGTATTCTTTTTTGTCGGTGTTGGCTTTGTACCAGTCGAGGATACGACCTACGAATGGGGAGATCAGGAATACACCTGCATCGGCACAGGCGCTGGCCTGGTTGAAACCAAACAGCAGGGTCAGGTTACAGTTGATGCCTTCTTTCTCCAGAACCTCGGCGGCGCGAATGCCTTCCCAGGTAGAAGCCAGTTTGATCAGTACACGTGACTTGTCGATACCGCCCTGAGCGTAAAGATCGATCAGCTGGTGAGCCTTGGCGATGCTGGCCTTGGTGTCGAAAGACAAGCGCGCGTCTACTTCGGTAGAGATGCGGCCGGGAACGATTTTAAGGATTTCGCGGCCAATGCCAACGGCCAAGTGATCACAGGCAGCGCTCAGCTGTTCAGCGCTGTTGCTGATGCCTTTTGCAGCTTCAATAGAAGAGATCAGCAGATCCTGGTACTGCGGCATTTGCGCGGCTTTGTATACCAAAGATGGGTTGGTAGTAGCATCCAGCGGCTTGTAAAGGCGGATAGCTTCAATGTCACCTGTATCGGCTACTACATCGGTAAACTGCTTAAGTTGTTCAAGTTTGCTAGTCACTGTGGTAATCCTGTCTCAAATCCAAGTGGTTGATTTATCGGGTTGAATTGCCGTCGGAATGCATTATAGTCGTTTTGACTCTTAGCGAGAAGCTGTCGTACTAAGGCTGCTGCAGGCTTAAAGGCAAGCGTTTGTTATTAGGCCTTATGTTACCTCATTTAAGGCCGCTAAAGCGCGTTTAAGCACCTCAATTCCCGCGCCAGGCTTATGCGCTTGTTCGCTGATAACCCGGCGAAATGATCTGGCGCCCGGCTGACCTTGGTAAAGGCCAAGAATGTGGCGGGTTATGTGGTTTAGACGTGCCCCTTTGGCCAGTTGTTCCTCGCAATAAGCAAATACCTGCTCCATGACTTGGTCGCGGCTAATAACCGGGCGAGTGTCGCCATAAATGCGCTGGTCTACTTCTGCCAGCAGATAGGGGTTGCTGTAGGCTTCGCGCCCCATCATCACTCCGTCAACCTCACCCAGCAGTGTTTGGGTTTGCTCCAGGGTGGTAATACCACCGTTGATAATGATATTTAAATGGGGAAAGTCGCGCTTAAGTTGCACTACCTTGTCGTATTGCAAGGGGGGGACTTCACGGTTTTCTTTGGGGCTTAAGCCTTTAAGCCAGGCTTTGCGGGCGTGGACGATAAAGGTGTCGCAGCCGGTAGCGGCGATGGTGCTGACAAAGTTCACCAGACCGGCATAGTCCTCCATATCGTCTATGCCGATACGGTGTTTTACGGTGACGGGTATCTTGACCGCGTCTTGCATACTGGCAATACACTCGGCTACCAGTTGCGGTTCGGCCATAAGGCAGGCGCCGATCATACCGTTTTGCACTCGGTCGCTGGGGCAGCCGCAATTCAAATTCACCTCGTCATACCCC
>CBIMZH010000201.1:0-5575 GCA_966248255.1 uncultured Cellvibrio sp. | reverse complement strand
CTGCACGACAGATTCACTGAACTGCTGCCGTTCATTGACGGTGCTGGAAATCATATTGATGGGAATTAGCAGCAGTAACATTAAACCGCCAATAGCTAAAAATTTATACAGCAATGCGCGCGACATAGATAACTCCTTATGAATAAACTGGAGTTATCTTGCCCTTAGCAGGTGTGGTTAATATGTGCGTTATGTGGAGATTAGGTGTGGACTTGGGGAGGACGATCTAGTGAGGAAAATAAAGGCTGGCGCACACGCCCTGTTTTTGATTGGCTGTATTGTGATTGGTTATCGCCAGGCGACCGCGATGTAACTTCATCACCTCCTGCACCAGCGCCAGCCCCAGGCCAGTGCTCTTTTTTCCGGTAACCGGGCGCGGCAGTGAATAAAAGCGCTCAGTGAGGCGAGACAAAGCAAACTCAGGGATAGGCTCACCCTGATTTTCAATGGTTAATGCGCGATTATTAGCCTGCAGCCGGACTAAAATCCAGCCGCCGGCAGGAGTAAAATCCAAAGCATTATCGAGCAAATTGGCGATTGCCTGGCGCAGTAAAAACTCATCGCCCAGCAGCCACAGCTCACCGCTGTATTCTCGCTGCAGTTCAATGCCACCCTGATTAAAACGCGCCGCCTGACTCTCCAATAATTCATCCAGCAAGCGATTAATTAATACAGGCTGTGGATTTTCCAGGGTTTGCTGCTGCTCCAGTTGCGACAACTTTAATAAGCGCTCAATCAGCATCTGCAAACGCAGGCTTTCGCTGTGAATATTGGCTACAAATTTTTGCTGCTGCTCCGGCGCCATAGGCCCTTGCAGTAACTCTGCGGCGGCGCGTATCCCCGCCAGAGGGCTTTTTAATTCGTGGGTTAATGTTTGTACATACTGCTCAATATAGGCTTTACCATCCAGCTGCTCACGCATACTGGACAGCGCTTGCGCCAGTTGATGCAGCTCGCCGCTGTGAATTAAGGATTGCGGCATAGCCACTTTGGTGCCCTGGCTGAGATCCCCCGCGTACTGACGCAAACGGCGCAGCTCGCGACTCAGCCACCAGGAAAATAAAGCACCGGAGACAAGCCCCAATAAAATCAGGCCACCGCCTAAAATTGCCAGGCGCTTTTGCGTGCGCTCTATATAAGGCTGCAGGCTGCGATTGGGTTTGGCCACAGAGACAACGCCAATAATCTCAGCGCCATTTTTAATGGGCGCGCCTACATACATCACCGTGGAATTTTTATCGCCAGCAATTTCACTGCTGGAGCGTGCACCGTATTGGCCTTTAAGGGTGAGGTAGACATCGTTCCAGCGCGAATAGTCTTCGCCCAGCGCCAGCCCTTGGGAGTCGAGCAACAGTATGCCGCGGTTATCGGTCACGTAAATACGGTGATTGACTCCGCTTTTGTTCACCCCCCAGATACTGGCACCCGGATCGCGCTGACCATAGGCGGCCAATATATTTTGAATATAGGGTGATTGCAGCTGATGTTGCAGCAATGGCTCGCGCAAAAATTCAGCCAGCAAATTTGCGGTATCCACCAGCGTCTCCTCGGTGGATTGGCGCACACCGGGTTTGATTTCGTCCATCACCGTGTGCAGCACAAAATAGCTACAGAGGCTGACAAAAATCATATAGACAATAAAAATGCGCGCGCTGAGTGACATACGGAGCTGCCTAATTGTCGGGTTGACAGTTTTCTGGCTGATAGGCGTAGCCAAAACCGCGCTGGGTTTTTATCGGCTCGGCATCGGCGGCAATAGCGCGCAACTTGGCGCGCAGGGTTTTGATATGACCGTCAATGCTGCGGTCGTAGTTGGCGTCGCAGGCAATACCCAGCACCTGCAGCAATTGCTCGCGACTGAAGACACGCCCTGGCGCGCTGACCAGTGCATGCAGCAGTACGTATTCAAAACGGGTGAGTGATAAGGGTTGCTGGCGAAAACTTATCGCCTTGCTGGTATCGTCGAGAATAAATTCAGCTTGAGTTTTAGCCGCTGCAGTAAATTCTGGAGCAGGCACCGACACAGGGCGCATGCGTTTTAAAATCGCCTTTACCCGGGCCGCAACTTCACGTGGGCTAAAAGGTTTGACCACATAGTCATCGGCGCCAATTTCCAAACCGACAACCCTGTCCAGCTCATCGCCGCGCGCGGTTAAAAACATCACCGGCACTTCAGAGAATTTGCGCAGTTGCTTGCAGGCTTCAAAGCCAGTCATATCCGGCAGGCCCACATCCATGATAACCAGCGCCACCGGTTGGCTTTGTATATAGGCCAGCGCCCTGCCCGCCTGGGTCTCCCAATGGGTGCTAAAGCCTTCGCTCTGCAGCACAAATTCCAGGCTCTCGGCAATTGAGGGTTCGTCCTCAAGTATCAGTATCCGTGCAGGGCTATTGATATCCATAAGCGTTTGGCTTTCCTAGTCGTTATTAACTTTCACTTTATTATTGGTATCGCGACTCTGGCGAATTAGCTCATCGCCCGGCTCAAGTTGCGGCAATTTAACCGAGCGATCGTAAAGCACTACGTTAACCGAGGCAGCCAAGTTCAAACAGCCGCGGGTGGGAATGTAAACCACGCTGTCGGCGGCATCCACCAGCGCTTGGCTTAAGGAGCCATCCTCTGGGCCGAAAATATAAAACGCCCTGGCCGGATGCTTAAACTCCGGTAGGGGTATGGCGCCCTCCACCAGGTCGACACAGACAATTGCCGCCCCCTCAGGAACCTGCGCCAGCAGATCATCCACACCGGTTAGCGGAATATTCAGGGTTTGGTTTTTGGTGTCGGTATGAAAGCGCGCGGCGCGCCTGTAGCGCTCGCCGGTATAGCGCACCTCATCCACACCAAAACAGCCAGCCGCGCGCATAATCGCCCCAACATTGGTGGGGCTTTTGGGGTTAACCAAACCCAGGGTAATATTTTGCGCACTCATAAATTCAAACCATCTCAAACTGAAAAGCTATAAAAACATATCTGAGGTATTTTACGTATTGCCAACACCTATCCCAACCGCCTAGGCTGTTATTTTTTAAAGATCGCAGCGAAATACCATGTCCAGTTTAGACAAGCACCCATCTTCAGCTGAAACGCCCGCAGAACCGCTCAAAATTGTCGGTGGTGGCCCTAAAAAAGTCCTCTATACACTGCAGACTATCGCGCGCATAGGCCTGCTTAACTCGGCCAAGGCGCTGAACAGCAAAAATGCCTGTAAAGCCTGCGGCTTGGGCATGGGCGGCCAGCGCGGCGGCATGACTAACGAGAAAGACGAGTTTCCCTCGGTATGCAATAAAAGTATCCAGGCACAATCCACCGATATTCAGCCGGAAATCCCGCTGGAATTGTTTAGCCACACGCTGGACGACTTTAAACAGCTGAGCGGCTATGAGCTGGAGCATTTGGGGCGATTGAATACCCCGCTGTTCAAAACCGCCGACAACAACAAATACACCCCGGTCAGCTGGGAATTTGCGCTGGACAAGATGGCACGCATCTTTAAGCAGACGCCCCCTGAACGCAGCTTTTTTTACTCCTCCGGTCGCGCCTCCAACGAGGCGGGTTTTGTGTTGCAACTGCTGGCGCGACTGTACGGCACCAACAACGTCAACAACTGCTCCTACTACTGCCACCAGGCCACAGGCGTTGGCCTACAAAATGTAATAGGCACGGGCACAGCCACTGTGTCGCTGGAGGATGTTGGCGATTGCGACTGTATTTTTGTGATAGGCGCCAACCCAGCCTCCAACCACCCGCGCTTTGTCCATCAGCTTAAAAACTGCCGCGACCGCGGCGGCCAGGTGATAGTGATCAACCCGGCCAAGGAGCCGGGACTGGTGCGCTTTGCGGTGCCCAAAAGCCCTAAATCCATGCTCAGCGGCGGCACCTGGATTGCCTCGGATTATGTGCAGCCCAAGATCGGCAGTGACCTGGCGCTGCTTAAAGCCATAGCCAAGGCGCTGTTGGAAAGTGGGCAAATTGCCCAGGCTTTTATTGATCAACACACAGAAAACTTTGCCGAGTTTGCCGCATCTGTGCAGGCGCTGGACTGGGCCAAGCTCTGCGCAGACTGTGGCATCAACGAGAGCAAAATTCGCGAGCTGGCCGCCGCCTATGGCCGCGCTGACAAAGCCATATTTGCCTGGGGCATGGGTATTACCCATCACCGCCACGGGGTGGAAAATGTCGAGGCTATAGCCAACTTGGCACTGCTGCGCGCCATGCTCGGCAAGCCAGCCGCCGGGCTGCTGCCGCTGCGCGGCCACTCCAATGTGCAGGGCATAGGCACCGTGGGGGTAAAACCGGTATTGGCTGAAGACGTGCTGCACAATCTGGAGCAGCACTTTCAAATTCAACTGCCGCGCAGCAAGGGCCTGGACACCCTCGCCTGCCTAACTGCTGCACACAATGGCGATATGGATGCAGCGCTGATAATGGGCGGCAACCTTTACGCCGCCACACCAGAAAGCCACTGGGCGCAGCAGGCGCTGGATGCCATTCCCCATAAAATTTATTTGACCACCACCCTAAACCAGGGCCACTTTTTTGGCATGGAGAACAGCGAAGCGCTGATTCTGCCGGTGACTGCCCGCGATGAGGAGTGGCAGCCGACCACCCAGGAATCCATGTTCAACTATGTGCGTCTAAGTGACGGCGGCATCAAGCGTTTAGCCAATGTAAAACCCGAAGTTGAAATCCTCTGCGAGCTGGGCGCGCGCCTGTTGCCTGAGTCGCCACTTAAATTTGCCCAGCTTAAAAATCACAACTCCATACGCGCCGCTATTGCCGCCTGCGTGCCAGGCATGGCCGAGTTGAAAGACATAGCCGAGAGCAAACAGGAGTTCACCATTGGCAATCGCCTGCTGCACCAGGCGCAGTTTGCCACCGACTCGGGCAAGGCGAAATTTATGGTGCACTCACTGCCCGCAAAAGTTAGCAGCGAGCAATTCCCCTTTACCCTCGCCAGCATCCGCAGCGAAGGCCAGTTCAATTCCATTGTCTATGAAGAAAAGGACTCCTATCGCGGCACCCGGCACCGCTGGAGTTTGCTGATGAACAAGGAGGATATGGCCGCTCGCGGATTTAAACCGGGTGACAAGGCCGATGTGGTTTCTGCTTACGGGAAAATGCCGGGTGTGGAGCTGGTCGCCTTTGATTTACCGCGGGGTGACCTTATGGCCTATTACCCGGAGGCGAACTTTTGGCCGCTCGCGTTGGGCGTGCCCCTCGGAGCTTGGCTCACGCGTCGTGACGCGCGCGTTCGCCTGCTGAGCGGAGTCGTTGCGGCCGGCGTCGTCGCGTACGCGCCGTTCTACTTCGAAGGCAGCTTCCCCGGCGGCGGCGCGCGCTTTTTCGCCGACCTCTTGCCCATCGAGCACGTGCTGCTCGCCGTCGCGCTCGCGCAGCTCGGCATCACTCGCTTTGCGCTGCCCGTAGCGCTCGCCGGATTCGCGCTCCACACGAGCGCACAACACCGCGCCTTGCGAGATCGCGAAGGCGGCCGCCCCATGTTCGAAGCTCGCGAGCTCGCGCGCGCCGGCGTCCACACCGGGCTCGTGTTCGTGGAAACGGATCACGGCTTCG
>CBIMZH010000200.1:0-5582 GCA_966248255.1 uncultured Cellvibrio sp. | reverse complement strand
CCCAAAGCCAAAATATTTATGGGGGATTCCGGCAGCGCAACACTGGGCTTTATATTCGCCACCCTGACAATAAGCACCGCAACTCACGACCTTAAATTGGCCACAAGCTGGATAATTTTACTTGGGGTATTTATTACTGACGCCAGCTTTACACTGGCTCGCAGACTGCTAACAGGGCAAAAGTTTTATGCCCCCCACCGCAGCCATAGCTATCAGCGCAGCGCTGACCTAATTGGCCACAGCAAGACCAGCCTTATCATTGTGACGATCAACTTATTTTGGCTACTGCCGATAGCCTTACTGGTGAACAAAAGCGCACTAAATCCCCTACTAGGGTTAGCCGTTGCTTTTGGCCCATTGATCGCTATAGCGGTAATGCTTAAAGCAGGCAAAGCAAGCTAGTCAGCTATGCTTTCATTCACTCTATCGCGCATTTCTTTACCTGGCTTGAAGTGAGGAACATATTTACCTTCCAACACTACTGATTCACCAGTTTTTGGATTGCGCCCGGTACGCGGAGCCCGATAATGAAGGGAGAAGCTACCAAAGCCGCGAATCTCTATACGCTCTCCAGACGCCAGCACATCTGACATATGATCCAGCAACAGCTTTACCGCCATCTCAACATCTTTGATGGGCAGCTGGTTTTGTCTCTCGGTGATGTACTCGATCAATTCCGACTTTGTCATGACCAACTCTCGTCTAATTAGCCTGAAGACTGGGATTCGCACTCGCGACTTATAGCCAAAAACGCAGAATATTGCGAAAAAACAATAGCATAGAGATTAAAGCTATGCAAAAGATTAATTCATAGGCTTAAGTGGCTGAACAATAGACGGAATCATTTTTTTGAAGGGCAGAAACAACAAAGGCCAGCATAGCTGGCCTTTGTTTAAGAAAAATCCTTAGGATTATTCTTTGCTTTGCATTTGCGCTTTGATCAGGTCGCCCAGAGTCGCTGGAGCAGCATCAGGCTGCTTGGACAACTCTTTGATAGCGGCCTTCTCTTCTTCTACGTCTTTAGACTTAACAGACAGAGAAATGCTGCGGTTTTTGCGATCAACTGCAATGATTTTGGCTTCAACTTCGTCGCCAACTTTCAATACATTGCGCGCATCTTCCACTTTTTCGCGGCTCAGCTCAGACGCCTTCAGAACACCTTCAACGTCATCAGCCAGAGTTACAACAGCAGCCTTGGCTTCAACTTCTTTTACGGTGCCTTTAACAACAGCGCCTTTATCGTTCACAGCAACGTATTCAGAGAATGGATCTGTTTCCAGTTGCTTGATACCCAGGGAGATACGCTCACGCTCTGGGTCAATAGCCAGAACAACGGTCTCCAGCTCATCACCTTTCTTGTACTTGCGTACCGCTTCTTCACCCGCTTCGTGCCAGCTGATGTCAGACAGGTGAACCAGACCATCGATACCGCCATCCAGACCAATGAAGATACCGAAGTCAGTGATTGACTTGATCTTACCAGTGATCTTGTCACCTTTAGCACAGGTGCGAGCAAAGGCATCCCATGGGTTTTCTTGACACTGCTTCAAGCCCAGGGAGATACGACGACGCTCTTCGTCGATATCCAGAACCATAACTTCGATTTCGTCGCCCAACTGAACAACTTTAGATGGGTGAATGTTTTTGTTGGTCCAATCCATTTCAGAAACGTGGATCAAACCTTCAACACCCTCTTCCAGCTCAGCGAAGCAGCCGTAATCGGTCAGGTTGGTAACCTTGGCCTTAACACGAGCACCTTCTGGGTAGCGCTTGGTGATAGCAACCCATGGGTCTTCGCCCAGTTGCTTCAAGCCCAGAGAAACACGGTTACGCTCGCGGTCGAACTTCAGAACTTTAACGTCGATCTCTTGACCAACTTCAACGATCTCACCTGGGTGCTTAATACGCTTCCAGGCCATATCGGTGATGTGCAACAGACCATCCACACCACCCAAGTCAACGAAAGCACCGTAGTCGGTCAGGTTCTTAACGATACCTTTAACCGCTTGACCTTCTTGCAGGGTAGCCAGCAGCTCATCGCGCTCTACAGAGTTGGCTTGTTCCAACACAGCACGGCGAGAAACTACAACGTTGTTACGCTTTTGATCCAGCTTGATTACTTTGAATTCAAGCTCTTTACCTTCCAGGTGAGTGGTTTCGCGCACTGGGCGAACATCCACCAGAGAACCAGGAAGGAACGCACGGATACCGGCAACATCAACAGTAAAGCCACCTTTCACTTTGCCATTGATAACGCCCTTGATCACTTCTTCAGCAACATGAGCCGCTTCAAGGATTTTCCAAGCTTCAGCGCGCTTGGCCTTCTCACGAGACAGCTTGGTTTCACCGAAACCGTCTTCTACGCTTTCCAGCGCTACTTGAACTTCGTCACCGATCTGGAGGTTCAATTCACCCAGTTCGTTACGGAATTGTTCTGCAGGGATAACACCTTCAGACTTCAGGCCAGCGTGGACAGTAACCCAATCTTTATCGATGTCGATTACAACGCCAGTTACGATGGTACCTGGAACCATATCTACGGTTTTCAGGCTCTCTTCAAATAACTCGGCAAAACTTTCATTCATGCTCATGGTAATACCTATAAAGAAGCGACACTCAAGGTGACGCCGATACCGCATGGCCAGTCATACGGGTCAATTAATAGAAGGTGGGAATTACCTCAGGCTGGTGTATTCAATCCCCATCACTGCCAATAAACCCGCTCTTTGGACCAAAATCCAAAAACACAGGAATTAGCAGGCGCGGAAGGGTAGCAGAAGGGGCAGTAATTTTCAATATCTGAAACTATACAGGCGGCAATCTAAAACCGAGCCAACTCCTGGAATCAGGAGCGGCCATAACTATCTTCATAGCGAATAACGTCATCCTGCTCCAGGTAAGGACCAGATTGAACCTCAACTATTTCCAGGGGAATCTTGCCAGGATTGCTCAGCCTATGGCGAACACCGACAGGAATATAGGTAGATTCATTTTCAGAGAGAAGCATGGATTCCTCCCCGCGCTGCACAAGCGCAGTTCCCTTTACGACGATCCAGTGCTCCGCCCGGTGATGGTGAAGCTGCAGGGAAAGGCTACCGCCCGGCTTTACCCGAATTCGATTAACCTGATAGCGATCACCCGTATCAATTGCATCATAGCAACCCCAGGGGCGATAAATTTCCCTGTGCTGCAAATGCTCGGTACGATTCAAGGATTCAATTTGCGAGATTATTTTTTTAACCTGCTGGGCTTGAGACTTATCGGCAATCAGCACTGCATCCGGCGTATTGATAATCATCAGATTATCTACTCCCAGGGTGGCCACCAATTTATCCTGCGAGAACACCAGAGTATTGGATGAGCCCACATCCAAACTATCACCTATAAAACTATTTCCCGCCTCATCCTTATCAGATAAATCCCAATAGGATTTCCAATCCCCAACATCACTCCAGCCTGCACTTAGGGGCACACAGGCAACATTGCGACTCTTTTCCATAAGCGCATAATCAATTGAAATATTGGGCGCTGCAGCAAACGCCTCCTTTTCGATTCGGATAAAATCCAAATCTTTAGTCGCACTCAATTTGGCGCGCTCAGCCGCCATCACGACCTCTGGAGATTGGGCAGATAATTCACGCAAGAAAACATCAGCTGCGAAAACAAACATGCCGCTATTCCAAAAATAGCATCCCGCATCCAAATATGACTGTGCGGTTTGCAAATCCGGCTTTTCGACAAACTGCTCTACAGGAAAACAATCGGCAACTCCTGATGTGCTTTTCAGATTTGCTCTGATATAGCCATAACCCGTCTCAGGATGGGTCGGCGTCACCCCAAAGGTAACCAGCGCTCCCGCCTCCGCAGCCTGAACAGATTTAACTATGGCATCCTGAAAAGCCTTTACATCACGAATCATATGATCCGCAGATAAAACCAACAGGGTAGCGTTTTGCTTGCGCTCTTGCGCAAACAAAGCTGCCAGCGCTATCGCAGGCGCAGTATTGCGCCCCACAGGCTCCAAAATTATCTCAGCATTATTTAAGCCCATCTCCAACAATTGCTCTGCCACCATAAAGCGATGCTCCTGGTTGCAAACAACGATAGGCTCAGCAAGAGCAGGAACACCCTGAACCCGCAGCAAGGTATGCTGCAACATGGTGTAATTGCCAAATAACTTAAGCAACTGCTTTGGATAATGCTGACGTGAAAGCGGCCACAGCCTTGAGCCAGAGCCACCCGCTAAAATTACCGGGATAATCACACCCGCCTCCTTAATAATTAATTAGCGCAAATACCTTATTTGCTTTGAGCACGAATATAGGCCTTAAATGCCTCACCAACATCCGCGCGACGACATGCGTAATCAACTATGGCTTGCAGGTATCCCAGCTTGGAGCCGCAATCATGGCTGCGCCCGATTAATTGATACGCCTCAATTGATTCCTGCTTCAACAAGGAATCTAGCGCATCAGTTAATTGAATCTCTCCGCCAGCTCCCGGCATTGTCTGCGCCAACAAATCCCAAGTGGTTTTGGATAAAACATAACGACCAACTATCGCCATATTGGAAGGCGCTTCATCTACGGCTGGCTTTTCTACCATTCCACGAATTGGCGCTGTCTTACCCTGGTCAACCTGCGCACCAGCACAATCAACAATGCCATATTTATCAACCTGAGCCGCTGGAACCTCTTCCACTAGAATTTGACTGTGCCCCGTTTCTTCAAAGCGACGAGTCATACCTGCAAGGTTGTCCTGCTTGAGATTGCACTCATAACTATCAATCAAAACATCGGGCAAAAGCACCGCAAATGGCTCATCCCCAACCACAGGGCGAGCACAAAGAATGGCATGACCCAAACCCTTGGCCTCAGCCTGACGCACAGAAATAACGGTCAATCCGGGCGGCGTAATCGAGCGTATTTCAGCCAACAAAGATCGTTTTAGACGAGCCTCCAATTGAGCTTCCAACTCAAAGCTGGTATCAAAGTGGTTTTCAATGGCATTTTTACTGGCATGAGTCACCAGAACAATTTCCTTGATACCAGCTGCGGCCGCCTCTTCAATAACGTACTGAATCAAAGGCTTATCAACAACCGGCAGCATCTCTTTGGGGATTGCCTTGGTCGCAGGCAACATGCGAGTTCCCAGTCCAGCAACCGGAATGACCGCTTTTTTCACACGCATAGCATTTTCCTTGAATCTGAGTTATAGAATTGTGCCGCTAGTTGGGCACTTTTAACTTCGGAGCAAATTCAACACTTCTTCGGTTTTTTCAGCCACCAGAGCCGCATCACCGCGAGACTCGACATTTAGACGAACTACAGGCTCTGTGTTGGACATGCGCAAATTAAATCGCCAGGTATCAAACTCCAAACTAATGCCATCTGTCTTATCCAGGCGCTTGGCCAGAGGCTCATATTGCGCCAGCACCCGAGCTATAGCCGCAGATGGATCGGCCACCTTACTATTAATTTCACCGGGCGATGGAAATTTATTAATTCGATCTGTCAGCATGGACGACAATGCCTGCCCTTTTCTACAAACCAACTCAGCCACCAGCAACCAGGGAATCATGC
>CBIMZH010000199.1:0-5638 GCA_966248255.1 uncultured Cellvibrio sp. | reverse complement strand
CAGTCGGCGGCGCAGCGCGCGCAATTAAAACCGCTCACCAACAAACTCAAAAACCTCGAAACCCAATTGGAAAAATTGCACAAACGCCAGGGCGAATTGGAAACCCTGCTCGGTGACCCGAGTATCTACGAGGAAAAAAACAAAGCCAAAATGCAGGAGCTTTTAGCTGAGCAAACCCAACTGCTGGCGAAGCTGGAAGAAACGGAAGAAAGCTGGCTGATGATCAGCGAGGAAATAGAAGCCGCCAACGGCTAAAACCAGCACCGGGAAATTTCCACTGGTGTAAAAATAAAAAAGCCCGACTGCAAAGTTCGGGCTTTTTTATTGAGCAAAAAAAATAATGTTTAGTAATTAAATTTAATACCCAGGCTGATTGCTGAGGTCTCGGTACCCAGAGTGACCTGACCCGTGGCGGCAAAGCCGGAATTGATCCAGTAGTTACCCGCCAGACTCAATTGTGTATCGCCATCAAAGGCGGTGTGATGAGCCAGTTCGACCTGGGTTTCCAGCTCGGGGCTAACAAAGCCGCGAATACCCACGGCGGCGATTAAACCTGAATCGCCAGTGCCGTGATCAACCGAAACGTTTTCGTAGCTCAGGGTGCCGTAAAGCGATGAGTCAGCGCCAAACACAGTGTGCATACCTGCACCCAGCGACAGCGCTGTGCTACCGCAACCCTTGTTGCCCGACACATCGGACAGCGCCGCTACTGCAAAAAAGTCGTTATCCAAAGCTTTGGAGCCTTTGAGCGCTATACCATCCTGATGGCAATCGTAATCGTCCAGGTGCTGATTGGTAAATTGCACCGAGGCCTGGTTGTAGCTAATGCCCTGCGCCTGTGCCAAACCAGCGGCAAGGCTGGCTACCATAATCGCGGAAGTGAGTAGTGTGGTTTTCATAGGAACTCCTTTGAGTCAAACAAGACGGCCAGCGGCGAACATGTCGCCGGCCTATAAATTTGGTGGGAGAATTATCGGGGATTGAAAAACAACAGCGAGTGAACGGCGTCGCGCGCGCAAAAGCTTTTACAAAAATATAACTGGCGCAATTCAGCGGGGGTTAAGCCCCCGCTGAAAATGACGCTTATTCAAGCAAATTCAGCTGTTCTTCGGGCACCAGGCGCACCGCCAGCACCTGGTGAATACGGCGCCCTTCCATGCTGGTAATGCGGAAGTTGTAACCGGCCAAATGCAGCTCTTCGCCCACCACAGGCACATGCTGCAACTGTTCCAGCAGCAGCCCGGCAAGGGTGAAGTAATCGCCCTCTTCGTGCTCCAGCTTGATATGCAGCTGCTCCTCAAGCTGATCCAGCGGCAAGCTGCCGTCCAGTATCCAACCCTGCTCAGTCTCTTGCGCCAAGGGTTCGTCCTGGGTATCGGCCAGCTCACCGGCAATGGCGGCGAGTAGGTCGCTGGTGGTGATCACCCCTTTAATGCTGCCGTACTCGTCAATCACTATGGCCAGCGGCAGCGACTGCTGACGCAGCATCTCCAGCACTTTAAGCGCGCTGGTGCCCTCGGGCACGGCCAGCGGCTCGCGCGCCAGCTTGGTTAAATCCAGCGGCTGGTTGCTCAGCGCGGCGGTGAGCAGGTCGCGGCTTTGCACCACGCCCAAGAGGTTATCCAGCTCTTCGCGCGCCACCAGCAAACGGGTTTGTGGGGTGGTCTGCAGTATTTCCAGCAGTTCTGCGGGCGTTGCCTGGGAATCGACCCAAACAATATCCGGGCGCGGGGTCATCAGCGATTGCACCGGGCGCTCGGCCAGCTGCAAGACACTGCGGATCATATGCCGCTCGCTGTGTTCAAAGGCCAGCTCTTCGCCCTCGGGGTTGGCCATGGCCGCTATGTCGGCACCCACTTCATCGGCATTGCTGCGCCCACCGAGCAGTTTCAGTACCGCATCGGCAGTGCGATCGCGCAGTGGCCGCTCACCGATCAAATTGCGCGTGCGATTGGAGCGCGCCAGCTGGTTAAAGACTTCAATCAGCACCGAGAAGGCGATGGCGCCGTAGAGATAGCCTTTGGGGATGTGAATACCAAAGCCCTCGGCCACCAGGCTAAAGCCGATCATCAACAGGAAGCCCAGGCAGAGCATCACCACTGTGGGGTGACGGTTTACAAATTCAGTCAGCGCCTTACTGGCGATAATCATGATAAAGATGGCAATGATCACCGCGATCATCATCACTTCCACATGCTCCACCATACCCACCGCGGTAATCACCGCATCCAGCGAGAAAACCGCATCGAGCACGATGATTTGCGCCACTACCGCCCAGAAGGCCGCGTGTACTCGCGTTGCCTGATGCGCCTGAATTTTGCCTTCCAAGCGCTCGTGAATTTCCACCGTGGCTTTAAACAGCAGGAAAATACCACCCAGCAGCAGAATCAAATCACGCGCCGAAATCTCCCGCCCCAGCAGGGTAAACAAAGGCTCGGTTAAGGCAACTAGGGTGGAAATCCCCATCAGCAGCAGCAGGCGCATAATCAGCGCCAGGCTGAGGCCGGTCACCCGCGCGCGGTCGCGCTGATGCTCGGGCAGCTTGTTGGCGAGGATGGCAATAAAAATCAGGTTGTCTATGCCGAGGACAATTTCCAGCACCACCAGGGTTAATAGCCCCAGCCAGGCGCTGGGGTCAGCAATCCATTCGAGACCCATTAGTGGTTATCTCCTAAAGCAATCATTTGAGCTTCTCTTGTTTATAAATTTGTTAGCTATGGCTGGCCAATAAAATGTTCGACCATAGAGGCCAGGGCTTGCAGCGTCACCCACACCAGGCCACTTAAATAAAAAGCGCTGGCGATGGCCAGAGCCAGGCCGATCAATACGCAGAGGCCATCGCGCTCTATCACCCCCAGGGCGATAAACAAAATGCCCAGGCCGGGCAGCAAATTGCCAAAGGGGATAGGCAGTATTAAAAAAAATGCCAGCAGCGCCGCCAGAGCACCCAGCAAGCGCTCGGCCCAGCCGCGGGTAAGCAGATCCAGACGCGGCTTTAACAAGCGCTCCAGTTTTTGCAGCCAGGGCGCCAGTTTAGTGACAATTTTTTGCAGGCTGTCGCGCTTAAGCGAGCGCTTGCCCAACCAATTGGGTAAGTAGACGCGCTCCTGGCCGAGCATCAATTGCAGGGCGACAAACAATAGCGGCAGGCCAGTAATGGTGGAAAGCCCGGGAAGGCCGACTATGGGCAGCGAGTTGGGCAGCGCAAATAACAACAGAATAAAGCCAAAGGATCTGTGGCCAAGGGATTGGGTAATATCGCGCAAGCTGACGCGATCGGCAGTGAACTGAGAGAGATTTGCCAGCAATAAAGACGACAAGCTTGTGCTCGTGTGACGCTGAGTTTGCCGCTCAGGGTCGCTATCGGACGCAGGCATGCATTTACCAAAGGTGACTAGGATGGCCGGATTCTACTGTGTTGTGCCACCCCTGACTAGCTTGACAGACACCGAATAAGCCAGGCTAATTAGACGCAGATTCGCCAGGGCAAGAGGCCGACTTTGATTACCCACAAGTTTATCTCCTCCATCACCCAGGTTGCCGCCGCTGACTGGAATCGCCTCTGCCCGGGCGACTACCCCTTTGTCCGCCATGAATTCCTTGCCTGCCTGGAGCTGTCCGGCGCCACCAATAAGGCCTCCGGCTGGCAGCCGCAGCACCTGCTGATTGAACAGGATGGCCAACTGCTCGCGGCCCTGCCCGGCTTCATAAAAAGCCACTCCTATGGCGAGTATGTATTCGACTGGAGTTGGGCCGATGCCTATAACCGCTACGGCCAAGCCTATTACCCCAAGCTGATCTGCGCTATTCCCTTCACCCCCTGCCAGGGGCCCAGGCTGCTGGGCCAGTTGCCGGATGGTTTGGGCGTGGCGCAGCTGGCCAACTGGCTGCGCGACCTGTGCAACGAGCAGGGGCTGTCTGGCTGGCACTGCCTTTTCCCCCTGGGCGAAGAGGCGGAGGCCTGGCAGGCCCAGGGCATGTTTGCCCGCCAGGGCTGCCAGTTTCACTGGTTTAACCAGGGCTATGGCGACTTTGACGAATTTGTCGCCAGCATGAACTCGCGCAAGCGCAAAAACATTGTTAAGGAGCGACGCCAGCTGCAAGAGCAGCGCATCCGCTTTGACTGGTGCGAGGGGGAGAAGGCCAGCGACAGCGACTGGGCGGGCTTTTACCCGTTCTATCGCGACACCTACCTTAAGCGCAGTGGCCACGCGGGCTATCTGCCCAGGGACTTCTTTATCCAGCTGGGCCGCGCCCTGCCACAGCATCTGTTGCTGGTCAGGGCCTATCAGGGTGAAGACCCAGAGCCCATAGCCGCCTCGCTGTTTTTCCGCGATAGCGAAACGCTTTATGGCCGCTACTGGGGCTGTCGCGCCAACTACCAGTTTCTGCACTTTGAAGCCTGCTACTACCAGGGCATAGACTACGCCCTGGCCCGCGGCCTAAAACGCTTTGATGGCGGCGCCCAGGGCGAGCACAAGATAGCGCGCGGCTTTACCCCGGTGCTCACCCACTCCTGCCACTGGCTGGCGGATGAGCGCTTCCACCAGGCCATAGCCCAGGCTATGGCGCAGGAAGCCAAACAGGTGCAAGCCTATAGCCGCGAAGCCGCCGAGCTGCTGCCGTTTAAACAAAACTAGATCCGACCAAGCCAATTTATCTCCTGAAACGAAAAAGCCCCGCACGGCGGGGCTTTTTCGTACCTGAACTCAGCTAAGCAACTACTTGATCAAGCCATCCACCACGCGCTTTAAACCCAGCGGATTGGCGCTTTGCAGCTCGACGGGCAGCAGCGCTTCGGGCAGGTCCTGATAGCACACAGGGCGCTGGAAGCGCTCCATGGCGGCTGTACCTACCGAAGTCACACGGGAGTCGGTAGTGGCTGGCCAGGGGCCGCCGTGAACCATGGCGTTGCACACCTCTACCCCGGTCGGCCAGCCGTTGGCGAGAATCCGCCCGGCTTTATCTTCCAGCAGCGGCAGCAGCTGGCGCGCCAACGGCTGGTCGCTATCGGCGAGCTGCAGGGTCGCAGTCAGCTGCCCCTCCAACTGTTGCACTACAGCGAATAATTCATCCTCATTGGCGCAGCGCACCAGCAGCGAGCTGGCGCCAAAGTTTTCCTGATGCAGGCTGGTATCCGCCAAAAACGCCAGGGCACTGGTGCTAAACAGCGCCGCCTGGCAGGCATTGGGGCCAGATGCTGGCACACCTGCCGCCAGCTGCTGCGCCTGATCATTTGCCTGCAACTGCTCCAGGCCGCGCTCATAGGCCAGGTGAATGCCCGGGGTGAGCATGGTCTGCGCCTGGCTGTCGCCCAGGGCGGCACAGGCGGCTTCGACAAAGCTATCCAAACCGGGTGAGTCCAGGGCGATTAACAACCCCGGGTTAGTGCAAAACTGGCCGGCGCCCATTGTCAGCGAGGCGACAAACTGGCGGCCCAAGTCGGCACCGCGCGCAGCCAAAGCACCCGGCAGCAGCAGCACCGGGTTAACCGCGCTCAGCTCGCCGTAAAAAGGGATGGGCTGGGGCCGCGCTTGAGCCACCCGCAGCAGCGCCAGGCCACCGGCGCGGGAGCCGGTAAAACCCACCGCTTGAATTGCCGAATTGGCCACCAGGGCCGTGCCCACTTCATTGCCAG
>CBIMZH010000198.1:0-5646 GCA_966248255.1 uncultured Cellvibrio sp. | reverse complement strand
GTGCATGTTAACACTATTGTTTTGGATATTTGGTTTTGCTGCAATATACAGTTATCTGGTTTATCCATTATTGCTGCGATTTTTCGTAAGCCTACGCTCACAGTCAGTCAACTCAGCTGCATCGGACGATATTGGCAGGGTAACGGTGATTGTAACGGCCTATAACGAAGAGCACCGGATCCGCGAAAAAATTGAAAATAGCTTGCAGCTGGTGCTACCGGGCAAAGCATTGGAATTAGTTGTGGCTTCGGATTGCTCTGAAGATCAAACAGATGCAATTGTGGAGGAGTATGCCGATCGCGGTGTGCGTCTGGTGCGTGCACCTGAACGCTTAGGTAAAGAACATGCCCAGCTTTGTGCAATTAGAGAGGCGAGTGGTGAACTTATCGTTTTCAGTGATGTTGCCACGCAAATCCCCGCTGATGCTATTGAAAAACTGTTGGCTTATTTTACAGATCCTCAGGTGGGATCGGTTTCTAGTGAAGATAGGTTTATCAGTCAGGACGGTTCAGTCGCAGGTGAAGGCGCCTATGTAAAATATGAAATGTGGCTGCGCCAGCAGGAGTCGCGTCTCGCCGGTTTGGTTGGGTTGAGTGGATCATTTTTTGCGGTACGCAAGTCGCTCTGTGACGATTGGGATATACATTCTCCGAGCGATTTTAATAGCGCATTGAATACCGCCAAGGCGGGCCTAAAAGCGATAACCGCCCCGGATGTGCTGGGTTACTATCAGGACTTGAAGGATGCAAGCAAAGAGTATCAGCGAAAAATTCGTACCGTAATTCGCGGTATGACTGGCCTTTCGCGGCACAAAGAGGTGCTCAACTTCAATCGCTTTGGCTTCTTCGCCTTTCAGGTATTCTCACACAAGTTAATGCGCTGGCTGACGCCCTGGTTTTTACTGGCATTTTTCCTGATTAGTGTGGCTGTGGCAGGGCAGGGTTGGTTTTATTTTCTTGTATTTGTGGGCCAGCTCGGCTTTTATTTGACGGCACTACTCGCCCATTTTCTCCCCAATTTGCGCAGCCGATCCTTACCCAAACTTGTCTACTTTTTTGTCCAGGTCAATGTGGCTTTGATGGAGGCGTCGGTCAAATTTTTGGCTGGACAGCGAATGACGACTTGGAAACCATCGGCTCGATAGTGGCGGTGCGGTGGAAATTGGCATGATATCTCAGCTATTGCATGGCGATCTTCCGCCCGTTGGTCACGCTCTGGTGTTGCGGTCTCAGGTTCCAACTGCTATTGATCTGCCGTTTCAGTGGCAGGGGGATCACGCCTGGGTGGATAGCGGGACTTCGGCTTTAGCACTGGCTTTGCTGGATCTAGGTTCGCGCCGCCCGCAGCTGAGCAAGCCTAGAGTTATTATTCCCGGATATTGTTGCCCTGATTTGGTTGCGGCCTGCGAATACGCCGGTATGACCCCTGTGGCCGTGGACATTAATCCTGAAGATCCCGGCTATGATTTGCAGCTATTAACCGATGCGCTGAGTGATCAGGTAGTAGCAGTTATTGCGATTAATTTTTTAGGGGTGAGTGAACGCCTGGAGGAATTACGCAAGCTGTTGGCCAGCTGGCCGGATATTGCCTTGATTGAGGATAACGCCCAGTGGTTTCCCGGGCGGAGTGATTTGCTACAGACTAACGCTGATTACATCAGCTTTTCTTTTGGTCGCGGCAAACCGCTCAGCTTATTGGGCGGTGGGTTGTTGTTAAGCCGGACACCTCTGGCTGCTGAGGCTGTGGCGGCTATTGAACTTGCCCCTGGTGCAGGGGTGGCCGCCAAGCTGAAAGCCCAACTTTATAATGCGCTCTTGGCACCAAGAGCTTATCAGCTACTCAGTCGCAACCCCTTATTGGGCTTGGGACAAACTCGCTTTCATCCCAAAACAAAAATTTCGGCCATGGACAAGTGGCGAGAGTCCTTGCTTGCCGCAAACTTTGTCGCCTATTGCCACAGACATAGGGCTGGTGGTGAATTGGTAAAGCTGACGCAAAGCTATTCCAACCGGTTAGCGCATCTGCAAACCTGGCATTGGCAGCCAGATTCGCGCGCCAAACAGTTGCTGCGCTATCCATTGTTGCTGTCTTCGCCGGAGGTAAAGCAGCAGCTGTTGGCACGTTTAGTTGCTGCCGGTTTGGGCGCATCCCCGCTTTATCCTGCGGAAATTACAGCTATTGATGGCATTGATGGGCGGGTTTTGGTGCAACGCCCCTTGGTGAATGCACGCGACTTTGCCGCGCGCTTTATGACATTGCCTCTTCACCTTGGTGTCACCGAGGAATACCAACGCAGGCTGTGGCAGCTGTTGGAAAAGGTTTAGTGCTTTTGGGGCAGGGCCAGTTGCTCCAGATAGCTATTGAGCTGATCGCGTTCCTGGCTGCAGTCGTCGGTGCAGACTATTTGCAACGCCAGCAGGCCAAAATAATTTTGGTTGTATAAGCGCGCGGGAATCTGCGCCAGTTTTGCTTGCGCATAGCTGCCAAGAGTAAATCCCCCCACGCGATATTGCAGGGCAATCAGCAGCTGCTTATTGCCGCCTACTCGACGATATTGATTGAGTGAAAAGCTATTGTCCTTTCTGCCCAAGGTGTATTCGACTGTTTTATACCACTGGGACTTATCCACTAATCCCGAAAAATAGGGCACGATTTTGGGTTCGGCACGGGTAGGTGTGTGGCCAAATAAATCCACTCTAATAGTTAATTGTCCCAGCTGAATAGTGTCGCTTTGCTGAGTCAAATTGGCTGGCGCCAGTAAATAATTGAATGACTCGAGACCGCTGCTGTATTTATTTAAGTAGCTAAGCGATAGCGGCGACGGCTGAGGGGGGCTGGACTGACTGATCAACAAGAGAGCTGGGCCCAAGGCCAAGGCTAACAGTGGTTGCCAGTGCAGGGGTTTATCTAGCGCAACAGGTTGCAGCCTGGGGCGTTTTACCGGCGCAAAATATATGGCGGGAAACATAATCAACATAAACACCAACCAGCCAAAGGTTTCGTGATTCTGCATCAGGCTGGATTGCATTTGGGTGTGATAACCGATCAGGACCAGCAGATAAATGCGCAGCCAGTTGGCTGCCAGGCCCAGGCCAACGGCTAGAGCAAAAGTTAGTAATGCTGGGCGCCAGCGATATTGATTTAACAGGATAATCAGGTTAGCCAGAAGCAGGGAGATGCACAGATAGCGCAGCCCCGAACAGCCATCGGCAATAAAAATTGTTCCCCAGGGTAAAAAAATACTGGTGCCGTCGAGCATGGCGGTTAGTTGGCTGATTTTTACCAGTTGGCCGACAACCAGGCTGCTCAAGTGCACCAATAAAGGCGTGAGCTCATCCCATAGGGGGATGGCAAAAATTAACAGGCCAAGATAGGGGGCCAGGCGTATCAGGCAGGAGAGACCCAGGCTGGCGCCGAGCAGTAAGGCAAGGGAGATAAGTAGGAGGAGATCGGCCGGCAGGGCCATGCTCAGACTCTGGCATAGATACCAGATTAGCGAGCAGCAGCCCAGGGCAATAGTGAGCAACCAAAAGGCGCGACCGCGCGGGTTGGGTGTGGGCTTGTAGTCAAGGCGCAGCAACAACCAAATAACCAGAGCTATAGTTGGCAGCCCATGGGCCAGGGACTGATCCCAGAGAATCCATTTGCGCCAGAGTTGAATCAGGCTGGGTAAGTAGGCAATACAGAGAGCTAGCAGCAGCAGCCAGAGGTTGGCGGAATTGCGCAGGCGATTGTGCAGAATCCTTGGGTCCATATATTGTTGGTATTCCTAATCGGGTTATGCCAGCCGATTTGAGCACAGTGGCGGTAATTGTGATCCCCGCCTGCGCCAAACTTTTCCTGTTTGTGCTCTGCTTGGTTATAAGTGTTTGTTCGGGCTATTCACCTGTATCCGATTGCGCCTTGATGTAATCTGAAGCCATATCGTATTTTTTTAATAAATCGTAAAAGGTCGGTCGGGTAACGCCCAGTAACTTTGAGGCGGCAGAAATATTGCTGTCGGTCATGCTCAGTGCGCGCAGTATCGCGGCGCGCTCTGCCTCCTGGCGCACATGGCGCAGGTTGAGCGAGAGGTCGCCCGCTTCGGCCAGGCCCAAATCCTCGCGCGTAATATGCTTGCCATCGGCCATGATCACCGCGCGCTTAATTTTGTTTTCCATTTCGCGGATATTGCCTGGCCAGGCGTAGCTTTCAATGGCGGCTATGGCATCCGGGGTAAAGCCGGTGACATGCTGGCTCTGCTCCTTGGCGAACTTGAGCATAAAGTGGCGAGCTAACAACACCTTGTCGCCCATGCGGTTGCGCAGTGGTGGAATATTGATGGTCATTTCGCAGATGCGATAAAAAAGATCTTCGCGGAAACTGCCATCGCGGACCATGGCTTCCAGGTCTTTATTGGTGGCGCAAATCACGCGCACGTCCACGGCAATTTCGCTGCGTCCACCTACGCGCTCAATAACCCGCTCCTGTAAAAAGCGCAGCAATTTGGCTTGCAGGTTAAGTGGCATATCGCCAATTTCGTCGAGGAAGAGGGTGCCTTCCTGCGCCGTTTCCACCTTGCCCGGGGTGGTTTTGGCGGCGCCGGTAAAGGCGCCTTTTTCATAGCCAAATAATTCGCTTTCAATCAGATTTTCTGGCACTGCGGCGCAATTGATGGCAACAAAGCGCTTGTTGCGTCTGGGGCTCAACTGGTGAATTGCACGGGCGATAACTTCTTTGCCGGTGCCGCTCTCGCCAAGCAGGGTACAGGTAACAGTCGTGGGCGAAATTTTTTCCAGTTGGCGGCAGATCTTTAACATCTGCGGATCATTGGTAATCAAACCCTCCAGCGGTGCCTGCTGGATTTGCGAGAGGCGACGGTTGTTGTCTTCCAGTTCAAATATATGAAAGGCGCGCTGCACAATTAAATCCAGCGTATTGGGCTCAACCGGCTTGTGATAAAAATCATAGGCGCCCATGGCCACAGCGCGCAGGGCGTTGTCCTGATCGGTCTTGCCGGTCATGACAATTATTTTACTGTTGGGGGAGATGCGCAAAATATCCTGGATGCACTTAAAGCCTTCATCCACGCCGTCCTCATCGGGCGGCAGGCCCAGATCCTGAATAATGACCGAGGTCTCGTGCAGGCGCAGCATGGCAATGGCGTCCGCGCGGTTTTCCGCAACTATGGCTTCGTACTGGTCAAAGTGCCAGCGCAATTGACTTTGCAATCCGCGGTCGTCTTCGATGATCAGTAATTTGGGTTTGCCGTTAGTTTTGCTCATGCTGAAAGCTGTTCCTTGTTAAGCGGGAGGCACAGGGTCACGGTTGTGCCTTCACCGGGTTCGCTAATCACATTGAGGGTGCCGCTCAGCTCGCTAATATATTCGCGCGATAGATAAACACCTATGCCCATGCCCTTGCCGGACTTGGTTGTCTCAAAGGGTTTGAACAGGCGGTTGTGGATGAAATCCCAGTCCATACCTGCACCTGTATCTTCAATACTGATGATGGCCCAATCCTCGCGAGTTTGCAGTGTAACATGAACCCGCCCCTGGTCCGGGGTGGCCTCTTGGGCATTTTTTATGAAGTTGGTCAGGGTCATTACCAGGCGCACCTGATCGGCATCCAGGGTGGCGCGAGTGGGTTCGATTTCGTAGCTGAGTT
>CBIMZH010000197.1:0-5661 GCA_966248255.1 uncultured Cellvibrio sp. | reverse complement strand
CGCGCGGTTTTGTTAATTTTAGTGGCTTCGATTATCAGGCCTGGTTGCTCAGGCGCGGCCTGGGCGCGAGCGGTTATGTGCTGGCGGGCGAGCCCTTGGCCAATGCCGGATCAGCTGGTCTCGCCGCGCGTATCTCGCTGTGGCGCTATCAGCTGCGCGACTGGGTAACCGCGACCAGCCAGTCGCCGCAACAGGCGATTCTTGTAGCCCTCTTAATTGGTGATAGTTCAGGGCTTGAGCGCGATGACTGGCAGCGGATGCTGCGCACCGGGACCAATCATCTAATCGCAATATCCGGCCTGCATGTTGGCTTTGTCGCGCTAATGGGGCATCTACTCGGCGTGTGGCTGGGGCGCTTGTTGCAGTTGGTTTGGCGGCGATTCCCAGCGCAGACCTATGCTTACCTGGCCGCGCTTGGCTGTGCGGCTGTCTACAGTGCACTGGCGGGCTTTAGCATCCCCACTTTGCGCAGCCTTAGTATGATTGGCGTTTTTTATCTGGCCTGTCTTATGCGAGTCAGGGTGGCAGGTTCCTATTTATGGGCTTTGGCCCTGGCCCTGGTGCTAGCGCTTGACCCTCTGGCTGTCTGCGATCTGGGCTTTTGGTTGTCCTTCAGTGCCGTTGGCCTGTTGCTCCTGGCTTTTAGCGGGCAGCTCCGGCCAGCTGGTGCTGAGCCGCCCTGGCTGGTCAGTTATGTTGCGGGTTTTGCCCGCGCCCAGTGGGTGCTGTTTATTGGCCTCTTGGTGCCGCTGTTATATGTGCTGCATACCCTGCCGCTGCTGGCACCCCTGGCTAACTTTGTCGCCATTCCACTGGTGACTTTGCTGGTAGTGCCGGTGTTATTGCTGGCCGCGCTTGTCTCGCCCTGGTGGGGCGGCCTCGCCGGCTTTGGTTTGGCTATTGCCGGCTGGGGGTTGGAGTGCTTAAGCCGCTTTCTCGATTTGCTGCTGGAGTTGGGGCAGGGCTGGGTAAATCCGGTCCTTGGCCTTGGTTTGGCGCAAGCCGGCTTAATGGTGTTGGCCGTTGTGGCATTGGTGCTGCCCAGGGGGCTGGTGCCCAGGTTGTGGGGATGGCTGACGTTAGCGGCCGGGCTGGCTATAGCTCTGCTGCCGCCCCCAAGATCACCGCTGACGCTGGAAGTTGTGGATGTGGGGCAGGGTACTGCGGTGATAGTCACCACCGCGCGGCATCAACTGGTATACGACACTGGCCCGGCCTTTTCCGAAAGCTTTGATGCGGGTAGCGCAATTTTACTGCCGCGACTGCAAACTCTGGGTATTCGCCACCTGGACGCGCTGGTACTCAGCCACTGGGATATGGATCATGCGGGCGGGCTGGATGGGCTGGCGGCGGGCATGGGCACCCGCCACTTTTATTGGGGTGAACCCAGTCGCAGCGGCAGTTTTCCGGCGTCTTTGCCCCAGGGATCTTCCTGTCATCAGGCTCAGCCCTGGCAGTGGGATCAAGTCAGCTTTCGCTTTTTATCCTGGCCGGTTTCGCCTTCGGCCTCTGCCAATAATCACTCCTGTGTGCTGTTAATTAGCTATCGCGATCAGCAAATCCTCTTGCCTGGCGATATCGAAAAGCCGGTTGAGGGGGAATTGCTGCGCGGCGATCAACTGCCGCCGCATCTCAACTGGTTGCTGGCGCCCCATCACGGCAGCTCAACCTCATCGAGCCCGGCGTTTGTCGCTTACACTCGCCCGGATTGGGTGGTTTATTCAGCGGGTTATAAAAACCGCTTTGGCCACCCCAAAGCCCAGGTTCGCGCCAGATATCAGCAGCAGGGCAGTGAGCAATTGAATACCGCTCTGGCTGGTGCGCTCAGATTCAGCTGGGACCAAGAGGGTCTACTGCAAATAAGCGAGGCGCGTACGGGCGCCCGGCGCTATTGGTATGATCCGGTTGTCAAGGCTGAATAACGCGAGCTTAGCAGCGCAATTGACTGAGATGAGTGTCTATATCCCGAGTGATGGTATCTACCTGGCCGCTGGCCGAGAAAATGCTATTGGTGAGCCGCTCCAGCTCCTGGGTTGCCTCGCCTATGGCCGAGATGTTGCGGCTAATCTCTTCGGTCACCTGGTTTTGCTCTTCGGCTGCAGCAGCTACCTGGTGTGAGCTGCCGGTGATGGTGTTAATCCGCGAGGTTGCTGTGGTCAAACGTTCATAGCTGTGCTCAGCTTCGGTGAGAGTCGCATCCGCCCGCAGGGTATTCTTTTGGATCTGCACCACGGTCTGGTCAACCTGTTGCTGCAAGGATTGAATCAGGTGTTTGATTTCCTCGGTGGATTGCTGGGTGCGTGCGGCAAGCGAGCGCACCTCATCTGCCACCACGGCAAAACCGCGGCCCTGCTCCCCAGCTCGCGCCGCCTCTATCGCGGCATTAAGTGCCAACAAGTTGGTCTGTGCGGCTATGCCCTGTATCACGTCAGTTATGCCGCTGATTTTGTTGCTGCTCTGGGCAACCTGTTGGATCTTGTCGCTGGAGTCAGAGAAATCCGCCGCCACGCCCTTAAACTCTTCCAGTGTCGATTGAAATAAATCCCGCGCTATGTGGATAGCCTTTACCGCTGTCTCGGCTTCGTCGGAGGTAGAGCCAGCCAATTTCGCCACTTCGTGGGCTGTGGCAGACATTTGCTGAATAGACGTCAAAATATGCTGAATCTGCTCTACCTGAATCTGGGTTGCCGCGCGGGTGTTTTTGGAAGTGCCCGTCAGGTTGTTGCTCTGCTGCTTGAGGTTTTCCGAATCCTGTTTCAACGCGAGAATCATTGCACGCAGCTTTTCCGTAAAGCTGTTAAAACCGTCGGCCATATCCAGCAGCTCTTTTTCTCGTGAGGCGATTAGCTTTTGCGTTAGATCGCCCTCAGACGTGGCAAGGGCACGCATCATCTGGCTCATATGGACTATAGGTCTGGTGGTGGATTTGATCCACAACGACACTATGAGTGCAAATATCGCCAGTAACACCAGCGCCAGATAAATCAGGTTGGTGGCTGTTTGTACACTGCTTTGTTGCAGTGAAACGCTCAGCGTATCGACAATTGCGTAGGCGGTGGCGCGAGGGATGGCGATAACTATTTTCCACTGGTTTTGCAGCTGGTCTACTACCACGGGTTCAATCGTAATGATTTGCTCATTCTGAACAAATTGCTGGCTGCTGTTTTCCGCCAGTGCCCTGGCCAGTGCCGGATCGCCTTGTTGCAGGGGTTTACCTAATAGTTCCGGGTGTTGGTTGCTGGCCACCACCAGATTTTTTTCGCTCAGCAGGTAGAGGCTGGCTTTACCCTGATAGAGTGATTGCGCCTGGGCTAACAGGCGCTCTTGCAATACCGGCAAATTAATATCAATACCGCCTACACCGCGGAACTCGCCCTTGACCAGCACCGGAGAGACCAGTGAAGTCATCAGCATTTGCTGGCCCGGGGCTATGTCGTAGAGATAGGGCTCCATTAAACAGGTTTTGCCGCTGTCTTTACTGCACAGGTACCACTCGGATTTACGCTGGCCGTTTTCATCCAGGCTGGTATTGGTTTGTGAGGCAAAATCCACGCGGTTAAATTCTGCCGCTCCCTCGTTGGCAACCCAATAAATGCCAAGGCTGCCTATTTCCGAGCTGTAATTTTTATCGCCAATAAACTCACTGTCGCGACCATCATAAGCATTGGGGTCAAACTGGGCATAGATGGCGGAGGCAGTCGGTGAGGCGAGCAGTAGGTCGTAGGTGAATTGTTTGATTTGCGCACGAGTGTAGTTGGGCGCACTGCCGCCAGTTGCACTGCTGCTGAGGATCGCGGCCAGCATTCGCGCGACATCGGCGTTGCGATTAAGCAGGTTGCTGGTCTCCAGTGCACTCGCCTTGGCGATATCCCTCAGGCGCGCATCTATAGTCTCCTCCATGGAGTTTGCGCTCTGGCTAATCGCTGATACTGCATTTGCGGACATAGAGCGCCAGGCAACAAAACTGAGACTGCCCATACTAAAAGCCAAAAGCACTGCCACGCCTAGTGTCAATTTAAAGCGCAGGGATAAAGCGTTCATAGCGGTAGGCGTCCTTTTGGCGATTTGTGCTGTGCAGTTTAGATGTGTATTCGTGTGTCATCTAGCAATATAGATGCCTATTCTTGCTGTACTTGGCGCGAGCAATAGCACCAGGGAGGCTTCTGGTTATAGCGCTAAACATCATATTTGCCAGAGCCGCTCAGTCAGCGGCTGCAGCTAGGGCAGATAAATTACCCAAGATGAAGGGCTAGATTAGGGGCTAGAGGGGGAGGCGTTATCTGTCCAGAGATACTTGGAGGCGGGGCGCCAAACTTCATCAAGTGGTTGATATTTAAGGTGCTGGGTGAGGCAAGAGCACTTCACAAATTTTGTTTTTTTCAGCATGGAACACAATGGTAATCGCGATATCTTGTGGTAAGGTACGCCGCTTTAAGCTGCTGGCCTGGGCCGCCTTAAGGTGACTAGCTGTAGCTTTTTCGGGCTGAGAAAATAGCCGCTAAACGGCAGTAAACTTGGCCGCCTATGGCCAGTAAAACTCCGGTTTTGTTATTTCGGGTTTTGCCAATCAAGAATTAAGGGGATGTTTTGTGAAAGAGATTTTTTTCGCCGGCGGATTTTTGATGTGGCCGATCCTGTTTTGCTCGGTAATAGTTATTGCCGTGAGTCTGGAGCGCCTCTGGACGCTCAACCCCGCCAAAATCGCCCCCAAAACCCTGCTTGCGCAAGTCTGGAGTTGGATTAAAAACAATCAAATGGATGCCGCCAAACTGCGCGAACTCAAGCAGTCATCACCCTTGGGTTTAATCCTCGCCGCTGGTTTGAGCAACTCCAAGCACGGCCGCGAAATCATGAAAGATTCCATTCAAGAGGCCGCCAGCCAGGTAATTCACGAGCTGGAGCGCTATATCAACATCCTTGGCACCATCGCCAATATCGCGCCACTGCTGGGCCTGCTGGGTACTGTTTTCGGCATGATTCAGGTGTTTAACTCGATCATGATTCAAGGCACGGGCAATACCGGTGTGCTCGCTGGCGGTATTTCTGTTGCGCTCTACACCACCGCCTTTGGTTTGATTGTGGCGATTCCTGCAACCATTTGTCATCGCTACTTCCAGCGCCGCATAGACTCCATAGTGGTCACCATGGAAGAGGAGGCGATCAAACTGGTGGATGCGCTTCACTCGGATCGCCGCGTCGATGTAAAACTGGTGTAAGGGGCGAGCCATGAAGTTTCGCCGCCAAAAACTGGATCACGAAGGGGTAAACCTGACGCCGCTGATTGATGTGGTGTTTCTGTTGTTGATCTTCTTTATGGTGTCCACCACCTTTACCAAAGAGACTCATCTGAGTGTGGACTTACCCGAAGCTACGGGTGAGCCGAGCGACGACAACCCCAAGCAGATTGAAGTATTGATTGCGGTTGATGGCAGCTACTCGGTCAATGGGCGCGCGCTGGTAAACACGCAAATGGATACCTTGAAATCCGCCTTGCTTAAAGTCTCCGATGGCGACAATAAACTGCCGCTGGTGATTACTGCCGATGCCAAAACTGAGCATCAAGCGGTGGTTCAGGCCATGGATGCCGCCGGTCAGTTGGGCTTTGTGCAGCTGAGCATTACCACCCGCCAACCGGAAAAAGACGCAAAATAGATCTTTAAC
>CBIMZH010000196.1:0-5666 GCA_966248255.1 uncultured Cellvibrio sp. | reverse complement strand
GCCGCAACTATGCCGAGCACGCGCGCGAAATGGGCCACGACCCTGAGCGCGAGCCGCCGTTCTTTTTTTTCAAACCGCAAAGCGCCCTGGCGCAAAACCGCGTTGCATTTCCCTATCCGAGCTTTTCCCGCCAGGTGGAGCATGAAATTGAAATCGTGATTGCCCTGGGTAATTTTGGCGCGGGTAAAACTGGAAAAAATATTACGCTGGAACAAGCAGCGGAGCATGTCTGTGGGTTCGGCCTGGGCCTGGATATGACCTGCCGCGATCTGCAAAAGCAGGCCAAACAGCTGGGTCGCCCCTGGGAGCTGGCCAAGGGCTTTGACCACTCGGCGCCCTGCACCGCGCTGCAAGCGGGAAGCTTGGCCGAGCTGCAGCAGTGCGGCGAGTTTTATCTAGAAGTAAATGGCAAGGAAACCCAGCGCGGCCACTGGCGCGATATGGTCTGGTCAGTGCCCGAACTCATCGCCGAGGTGTCGCGCTTTGTGCAACTCAACAATGGCGATCTGATTTTTACCGGCACCCCGGCCGGTGTTGGCCAGGTGCAAGTGGGGGATTTGCTCGAAGCAAAAATGGCTGGTTTTGCGGAGACACTCAGTATTGGTGTTAGCGCTTAGTGCTCCGCAAGGAGCTATTGCACTTAGGGTAAATCAAACACCAGCGCTTTAACCGCCTGGCCCAGGGCTTTAATCTCCAGCTGGTCAATCTCGCTCAGCTTAACGCCATCGCCAGGGCGAACGCTTTCGCCATTCACTTTTACCTCGCCGTCGATGACATGAACGTAATAATGGCGACCCTTATCCGCCGCCAGTTCAGCGCTGGTGCGCGGCTCTAACAGCAGCTGATACAAGCGCGCATCCTGCTTGATCACCAGGCTGCCATTTTCCCCATCGGGGCTTACCACCAGGGTTAATCCGGGTTTGCGGCCAAAATCTTTTTGCTGATAGCCAGGTTGCTGACCATAGACGCTGGGCTGAATCCAGATTTGCAAAAAGTGCAGCTGGCTTTTGTTTGAGGGGTTGAACTCGCTGTGGCGAATACCGCTGCCAGCGGACATCAACTGGAACTCCCCGGGCGGCAGAGTGGCGACATTGCCCTCGCTGTCCTTGTGCGCTATCTGGCCTTTAAGCACATAGCTGATGATCTCCATATCGCGGTGACCGTGGGTAGAAAAACCCGCCCCTGGCGCCACCTTGTCATCGTTGATCACCCGCAGCGCGGAAAAGCCCATGTGTTTGGGATCGTAATACTCCCCAAAAGAAAATGTGTGATGGCTGTCGAGCCAACCGAAGTTGGCGTGGCCGCGCTCATTGGCTTTGCGAATGCTGATCATGCTGTTCCTCCTGCCAGCAAGGTTACCGGTCATTACGACCCCTAACTTTGCTTAGGCGCTGGTGCGGCAGCCGGGCTGCCGCGAATTAATTCAGTAAAGTCTTGCGGTTTCGCCGCTGGTTTTGGTTAATCAGTTTTTGGCGATCAGGCTATCGACGCTGGCGCGACCGGCACCGCTAATCAGCAGGCTAACCACACCGGCCAAGAGTGCCAGGCCAAACTCGTAACCGTTGTTGCTCATAAACAGACCATTGCCAATGTGTACCGAGAAGATGGCAACCAGCATGGTAATGGCCAATACCGCTGCCGCAGGGCGCACCAGCAGGCCGATAATCAGTGCCAGGCCGCCAAAGAATTCCGCCGAGCCAGACAGCGCCGCCATAAGCACGCCAGGTTCCAGGCCGATAGAGGCCATCCACTGACCTGTACCTTCCAGGCCGTAACCACCAAACCAGCCAAACAGTTTTTGTGAGCCGTGGGCGGCGAAGATGATACCCAAAGGCAGACGCAGGGCCAGTTGAGAAACGCTGTTGTTGCTGCTGATTACGCGATTAAGAATGCTCATGATGTGCTCCAAAGTATAAGGTCAGAAAATTTGATGTTTTGCTTGGCCCTGGATCAAATAGCTTCTGGCCTTGCATGTTGCTCACTTTAGACTTGTCGGCTGGGGTAAAAAAGCGGAAGATTTTGAGTTATTAATTCAAATATTTTGAACAGACTCATTTCCGTTGGAGCCAAAGCCGTGCACTCAGCCATCACCCTGGAAGCCCTGCGCGTACTCGACGCTATTGAGCGCAAAGGCAGCTTTGGCGCCGCCGCTGAGGCCCTGTTTAAGGTCCCCTCGGCGCTGACTTACACAGTGCAAAAGCTGGAGTCGGATCTGGGCATCAGCCTGTTTGATCGCTCCAAACAGCGCGCCCAGCTCACCGCCGCCGGGCGGCTGCTGCTCGACCAGGGGCGCGAATTGCTCAAGGCCGCCTATGCCATAGAGGAGGCGGTACAGCAGCTGGAGTCCGGTTGGGAAATGGAGCTGCGCATCGCCAAAGACAGCATCCTGCCGCTGGCGCCACTGCTGCAGCAGATAAGCGCGTTTAACCTGCTCGATAAACGGGTGGCGCTGGATATTCGCGAAGAGGTATTGGGCGGCACCTGGGATGCACTGGTAGCCGGCCGCTGCGACCTGGCCCTGGGCGCCGCCGGCGAGCTGGCTAAAGGCATCTATGAATTGCGCCAGCTGGGCGAAGTGGAATTTATTTTTGCCGTAGCCGCTGAGCACCCGTTGCGCCTGCACTCAGGGCCGGTGGATGCCGCCGCCATAGGCGCCTTTCCCACCGTGGTCACCGCCGACTCTTCGGTGACGGCGCCAGCGCGCTCCTCCGGCCTGCTGCACAGCCGCCAGACCATACGCGTCGCCAATGTCGCGGCCAAAATTGAAGCCCAGCAGGCGGGCGTGGGCGTGGGCTTTTTGCCGCGTCATTTAATCCGCCAGCAGCTGGCCGAGGGCAGTCTGGTGGAGCTGGCCTGCACGCTACCAAGGCCGCCAGTGCCCCTGTATATGGCCTGGAAAAAGGAAAACAAAGGCAAGGCCCTGGCCTGGTTTGTTGAGGCCTGTGGACAGGTGGATTGGCTGGCCTAATTATTGGCCATTCAGATATTGGCCGGCTCAGAAACACGGCTGATTAAAGCGCCGCCTGGGCGATCCAGATCACCAGCGCATAGCGAACTGCCTTGCCGATTAACACCAGCAACACAAAGCGGGCAAAGGGGACTTTTAAGATACCGGCGATAAAGGTGAGTGGGTCGCCAACTATAGGCAGCCAGGCAAACAGCAGCGACCAGCTGCCATAGCGCTGAAAGTGAGCCTGGGCTTTAGCCAGCTGAGTGGCGGATACGGGAAACCAGCGACTGGCCTGCCAGTGCAGGCACCAGCGGCCCAGCCCCCAGTTGATGCAGGAGCCGAGGGTATTACCGGCGGTTGCACTCAACCACAGGTACAGCGGGGTATAACCCTTGGCCAAAAGCGTGGCCAGCAGCGCCTCGGAGGACAGGGGGAAGAGGGTAGCGGCGATTAGCGCGCTGGCAAATAAACTCAGGTAGGCCATAAAAAAATCTGCCCCGCGTGGCGGGGCAGTCTGCTTATTTTTTCTCGGCCAGCTGGCGGCGCAATGAGGTGAGCACCGGCACCACTTCCGGGCGTATCTGTCGCCACAGATAAAAGGCCTCTGCCGCCTGGCCCACCAGCATGCCCAGGCCATCAGCCACCTGGGCGGCGCCATGGCCACTGGCCCAGGTCATAAATACCGTCGGCTCGGCGCCGTACATCATGTCGTAGCAGCAGGCGCCCTCGGCCAGCAGTTGATCCGGCAGCGGCGGCAAGTCGCCGCTCAGGCTGGCGGAGGTGCCGTTAATCACCAGGTCAAAAGTCTCGCCGCCCAGCTGCTCAAAGCTGAGCGCCTGTATATCGCCCAGATCGAGGAAATTGCGCGCCAGCTCTTCGGCTTTGCTCTGGGTGCGGTTGGCAATCACCACTCGCCCTGGCTGTTCCTCCAGCAGTGGCTGCAGAATACCGCGCACCGCGCCGCCGGCACCGAGGATCAATACTCGCTTGCCCTGGATCTCCCAACCCAGGTTGTGCATGTCGTGAACCATACCAATTCCGTCGGTATTGTCGCCAATTATGCTGCCATCGCTGCGCTTGGCCAAAAAGTTAACCGCACCGGCGCGCTGCGCCCTGGGGGTCAGCTCCTGGGCAAAGGCATAGGCATCCAGTTTGAAGGGCACAGTGATATTTAACCCGCGGCCACACTGGTCGAAAAATGCCTGGGCCGCCTGGGTAAAGCCCTCCAGCTCCACCAGCTGCTTGGTGTAATGCATATCCTGATTGGTTTGTTCGGCGAACATGCGGTGAATTGCCGGGGATTTGCTGTGATTAATCGGGTTGCCGAATACGGCGTATAAATCTGTCATGGGATATCTCTGGAGCCAATTGAAGGGCAGACACTTGTTATTGGAGGTGGCGCCTCGCACTGAGGCGCAGTCTGCACCGGGTTTATTTCACCCAATCGCGATGGGGTAAGAATTTCTCGCAAAGCTCCGCCTCGGCTGAGCCAGGCTCTGGCTGGTAGTTGTACTCCCAGCGCACCAGCGGCGGCAGGGACATGAGTATAGACTCTGTGCGCCCGCCCGTTTGCAAACCAAACAGGGTGCCGCGGTCGTAAACCAGGTTGAACTCCACATAGCGACCGCGGCGATAGAGTTGGAAGTCGCGCTCGCGCTCGCCGTAAATAGTATTTTTGCGCGCCGCCATAATCGGCTGGTAGGCGGGCACATAGCTGTCGCCCACAGCGCGCATCAGGGCAAAGCTGTGGTCAAAATCCTGGGCGTTGTAGTCATCAAAAAACAGGCCGCCAACCCCGCGCGCCTCGCCCCTGTGCTTAAGGAAGAAGTAGTCGTCGCACCACTTTTTAAACTTGGGGTATACATAGTCGCCAAAGGGGTGACAGGCGTCTTTGGCGGTCTGGTGCCAGTGCACACAATCGGCTTCATTACCGTAATAGGGAGTTAGGTCATAGCCGCCGCCAAACCACCAGACAGGCGCCGCACCCTCTTTCTCGGCGATAAAAAAGCGCACATTGGCATGGCTGGTGGGCACATAGGGGTTGTGCGGGTGGATCACCAGTGACACCCCCATGGCCTCAAAGGCGCGCCCGGCCAGCTCAGGGCGATGAGCAGTGGCTGAGGCAGGCATTTGCGTACCCTGTACATGGGAAAAGTTAACTCCGCCCTTTTCAATCACCTTGCCATTGCTGATCACCCGCGAGCGACCGCCACCGCCTTCGGCCCGCTCCCAGTTATCTTCAACAAAAGTCGCGCCGCCGTCCTCTGCCTCCAGGGCCTGGCAGATGCGATCCTGCAAATCGAGCAAATAGGCTTTTACCGCAGCTTTGTCGGGGGCGTGGTGGCTCATGGGGAATCCTTAGGGGAGGTAAATCGAGGCGCGCTATTTTAACTGGGAGAGCGCCGCCTTGGGAAACCAAAGCGGCGCCAAGTTTGATTTAAATCTGAGGGCTTAGCTGGGACGAGTAATCTGCCCGGTAAGCAGGTCGCGGATTTCCGAGGGGTTGGTGCGACTGCCGACAGTGCCATTGCTGACGCCATCCAGCTCGCTGCCAAAATAGCGGCGCACCTGGTGGATATCGCGTGCGGGCGCAAGGCCAGCGGGATTACAGGAGGTGGAAACTATAGGGCCGCCAAAGGCGCGACTGAGGCCTGCTGCCACCGGGTGATCGGTGACGCGCAGGGCGACACTGGTAAAAGCGCCGGTGATCCATTCA
>CBIMZH010000195.1:0-5702 GCA_966248255.1 uncultured Cellvibrio sp. | reverse complement strand
CGTCAAGCGCAAAATACTGGTTATTTAACCAGTTAAAAATTATGAGCGACGAGGATTACCTGGAAGACCCCAACCCCTGGGTCGGCAAACGCGAGAGCGCCATTAAAGGCCGCGGCGCTTCGGGCAATATGGCCGGGCGCTTTGAAACCCAGCTGATTGACGCCATAGACGATGGCTGGTGGCGAGGCCAGGACGAGGCGGGCGCGCCGCTAAAAACCCATATCACCCCCGAGATAGCCAAGACCATTATCAGCCGCAACCAGTCGCCGGACCTGCCCTTCGACCGCTCGGTTAACCCCTACCGCGGCTGCGAGCACGGCTGCATCTACTGTTTCGCGCGGCCCACCCACTCATATTTAGGGCTGTCGCCGGGGCTGGATTTTGAAACCCGGCTCTACGCCAAAACCAATGCCCCCGACCTATTGCGTCAGGAACTAGCGGCAAAAAGCTATCAACCTGCGGCGATCATGCTGGGGATTAACACAGATGCCTATCAGCCCTGCGAGCGCCAGCTGAGGCTCACCCGCCAGTGCCTGGAGGTGCTGGCCGAGTGCCGCCACCCGGTGGGGCTGATTACCAAGTCGTCGCTGATCGAGCGGGACCTGGACCTGCTCGCGCCTATGGCCGAGCACAACCTGGTGATGGCGGCGGTGACCATCACCAGCCTGGATCACCAGGTTTCGCGCATTCTGGAGCCGCGCGCCGCCTCCCCCAGTCGCCGCTTGGAAACCGTGCGGCGGCTGAGCCAGGCGGGTATTCCGGTGGCGGTAAATGTGGCGCCGCTGATCCCCTTTATTACCGAGCAGGAGCTGGAGAAGGTGATGACTGCGGCCGCCGAGGCAGGCGCGGTTAGCCTGGGCTACACCATTTTGCGCCTGCCCTGGGAGCTGAACCCGCTGTTTCAGCAGTGGCTGCAAGTGCACTTCCCCGAGCGCGCCGAGCGGGTGATGAACCGCATCCGCGATATGCGCGGCGGCAAGGAGTACCAGGGGGATTTTGCCTACCGCATGCACGGCCAGGGGGTCTGGGCGGAGCTGATTCGCCAGCGTTTTAACACGGGCCTAAAGCGCCTGGGGCTGGATAAGGGCAGCTATCGCGAGCTGGACTGCTCGCTGTTTCGCAAGCCCAGGCTGGTATCGGCGGCGCCCAGCCGTCATGGCCAGGGCGATTTATTCGCTTAATCCCGGTCAAAGCCGGGGATTAATAGCGCTTTGCGCGCGCTATCTTGTAAAATCCCGCCACCACAAGCGCCCTGGCAGCCACAGGCCAGGGCCAATGATTAGCGCCACCTTAGCCTCAGGTGAATCGCCCTACCTGCGCCATAGAGAGACCCCATGAACAAACTTCTGCCCCTGATGGCTAGCGCCTGCGTCAGCCTCAGCTATAGCCTGAACACTTACGCCGACATCTTTGATGTCTACCGCAACCCGGATGGCAGCACCAAGTGGCAGTTTGTCGCCAACTCTACCGGCGGGCTAATGCTTATCTCCCTGGTGATAGGTTTCTTTTTTCTGGTGCGGGCCCACAGCCGCAGCCTGCGCGCCAACCGCGCCCTGAAAGAAATTAAAAATCATCTGGAGGAGCGGGTGATAGAGCGCACCGCCAGCCTGCAACAGGCGAGCGACAAGCTGCAGGAGCGCGAGGCCTATATCAGCCGCGTGGTGGATGCCATGCCGGTGATGTTGATTGGTTTGAATGCCGATTTGGCAATTACCCGCTGGAACCAGCAGGCGGAAGAAATTACCGGTCGTCCCGCCGCCGATGTGCTGGGCAAAAACCTCTGGGATGCCTATGCCAAAATCACCCTGTCCGAAGACCAGGTGCGCCAGGTATTGGTCAGCGGCGAAACCCTGCAGCTAAAGCACGCCCAGCGCGGCCAATACTCCTTTGACATCACCGTGTATCCACTCGACCAGCAGCGCTCCGGCCTGGTGGTATTGGTTGCCGATGTAAGCAAACAGGTGAGCGCCGAAACCAAATTGGCCGAGCGCGATAAAGTTTCGGCCATGGGTGAACTGGCCTCGGCTATGGCCTATGACATCAGCCGCCCGATCGACACTATCTTTGCCCGCGTCTCCAGCGCCCGCCAGGAACTCGAAGCGGCAGAGCTGGGCGAGGTAAAAGATTTTTTACTGCAGGAAGTAGAGACAGTGCGCGCCAGCGCCCAGCGCGCCAAAGCCATTGCCGAAAACCTGCTGGAAATTGCCGGCAGCTACCGCGAGCAAAAGCAGCTGCAGCCGCTGCCGCCGATTATGGATAGCGCCCTGCAACTGGCGAGCGAATTATTTACCGATGCGCGCGGCCTCCACTTTGACCAAATTCAAGTAGAGCGCCATTACGCAGAAAACCTGCCCGCCGTGCCCTGCTTCCCGGTGGAGCTGGAGCAGGTGCTGGTGCGCCTGCTGCGCAGCGCCTATTACGCGCTTAATGCTCGTGCCGAGCAGTCAGAATTTGTGCCGCAATTGCGCCTGGAAGTGAGTGAGTTTTACGACAGCCTCTGGATCAAAATTGCCCACAACGGCGAGTGCTTAACCCCGGCGCAGCAGCTGGAAATTTTCCAGCCCTTCTTTGCCCTGAGCAGCGATGCTGCCGCCTGCCCAGTAGAGCAGCGGCTGTCCTACTCCTACTACATCATCAGCGATCACCATCAGGGGCAAATGGCGGTCACTTCCGATGAGCAAAACGGTACCTGTTTTAATATTCAACTGGGCTTGGCCTAAGCCAAAGTGCCTCAAGGACTCGAGATGATGGACCAGGCAGACATATTGCGCGAATTCAACCAGGGCGCCAAACACTGGAACAGCTGGCGCAAAAGCTTTGCGCCACAACAGCTGAACCTGGATGGCCTGGAGCTGACCCAGCTGGATTTAAGTGGATACGACCTGTCGCGCCTGTCACTGCGCAATGCCAATATCAGCCGCTGCAAATTTCATCGCGCCGATTTAATTTCCACCAACTTTGAAGGCGCTCGGCTGCGCCACAATGATTTTTTCCAGGCCAAGATGATCGCCGCCCGTTTAGTGGGTTGCGATCTCTCCGGCTCCAAATTGCAGGGCGCCAACCTGCTCACCGCCATCACCCAAAATACCTGCCTGGAACAAATCGATTTTCGCGGCATGGATTTAAGCGGCCTATCGCTTAAAAAAAATTCCCTCGCCGGCAGCAACCTCGAAGGCCAGCAATTGGCGCGTATCGACTTTACCGGCAGCAACCTGGCGGGCGCCAGTTTGCGCAACGCCGATTTAACCGGCGCGCTCTTTGCCAATACCGACCTGCGCAAAACTCACTGGGAAAACGCCAAGCTTGAAGGCGCTGTATTTAAAAATGCCAACCTGAGCGGCGCCAATTTAAGTTGGCTGGAATTGCGCGGAGTGGATTTTAGTCAGGCCAAATTGCTTGATGTCGACCTGCGCGGCAGCAACCTGGCCCGCGCCAAACTGCAGGAGGCAGACCTGACCGGCGCGCGCCTGTGGAAAATTGCCACCCAGAGCTGGACCATTACCAAGCTCAGCTGCGAGCACGCCTATTGGGATGAAAATGCCCAGGACAAAACCAGCTACCGCGAGCATGAGTTTGAGCGAATTTTTGCCGAGTCGATCAATATCGAACTGCGCTATCCCTATCGCCTGTCGGATCACGAACTGGCAACCCTGCCGATTTTTATCGAGCACCTGGCCGCCGTCCACTGGGGCACTATTATTCGCCTTAAATCCATCAGCGATGTCGCCGGTGGCGCCCTGGTTAAATTTATTGTCGAAGAGGTTGGCCCGCACAACCCGGCGGAATTAAAAGAGCAACTTCAGCTGGAGGCGGAGCGCATCCAGCTGGCGCAGCTGACCCTGCGCAACAACTCGCAATTGCATGCGCAACTTAAAGAAAAAGTCGCCGCCATTCGCGAACAATTTTGGCCGCGACTGCTGGAGCTGGCCGCCGATCACGAACAGGATCAGCTACGCAACCTGACCATTTTGTTTATGGATTTAAAAGATTTTTCGCGCTGGGATCAGGAGCAGATTTCCGAGCGGCTGGCGCTGTTTCGCGGCCTGGTTAAACCCGTGTTAAAACAGTGGGGCGCCGATCACCCCAATATGGAAGGCGACTCGCTGCGCATCACCTTTAAAAACGCCACTACCGGCGTCTCCTGCGCCTGCATGCTGCGCGATGTGCTGCGCGCTGCTGGCTTTCAATTGCGCATAGGTATGGAGCTGGGCGAAGTGGCGGTAATTCACAACGAAGTGACCAACACCACCGACCTGGAGGGCAGCGCGGTGAATATGGCGGCGCGCATCGAGGCCGCCGCCGCCCCCGGCGAGCTGCTGGTCAGCCCGAGGGTGCGCCACTATGCCGAGCGCTCCAACCTGTTCTGCTTCCTGCCGCGGCGAGTCTCGCTGAAAAAAGCCATAGGCACTATGGAGGCGGGCGATGAATTGGAGTGTTTTGCGGTAGCCAAGCAAACGGCTAGCTAGGGCAAATTTGATTTAACTCAAATTTATCGCCCGCCGCTCTGGCTAGAATGCGCGGTTTTTTTACCAGAGCCGCCCCTATGACCGCCGCGCCCACCCTGTTTAAATCCGAGCTTCTCTCCCCCGCCGGCAGCCTTAAAGCGCTGCGCCTGGCCTTTGCCTATGGCGCCGATGCGGTCTATGCCGGTCAGCCGCGTTTTAGCCTGCGCGTGCGCAATAACGAGTTTGACCTGGATAACCTGGCCATAGGTATTAACGAGGCGCACCAACTGGGCAAAAAGCTGTATGTGGTAACCAATATCGCCCCGCACAACGCCAAGCTGCGCGACTTTAGCCAGGCCATGGCACCGGTGGTAGCGCTTAAGCCGGATGCGATGATTGTCTCCGACCCGGGCGTGATTGCACTGATGCGCGAGCAGTTCCCGCAGATGCCGCTGCACTTGTCGGTGCAGGCCAATACGCTCAATTGGGCGGCGGTAAAATTCTGGCAATCGGTGGGCATAGAGCGGGTGATTTTGTCGCGCGAACTGGGCCTGGACGAAATCGCCGAAATCAAACAGCGCTGCCCGGAGATGGAGCTGGAGGTGTTTGTTCACGGCGCCCTGTGTATGGCTTATTCCGGCCGCTGTTTAATTTCCAACTATGTTAATCGCCGCGACCCCAATCAAGGCGCCTGCACCAATGCCTGCCGCTGGGAGTACAACACCCAGGGCGCCTGTGAGCAGCAGCAGGAATTAATTCCCGCAACACAATTAAATGCGGAGCATCTCGCCACTGAAATTAAACCCCAAGCCATGTTTGTCGAGCAGGCGGAGCATCCCGGTGAGCTGTTTGCACTGGAAGAAGATGAACACGGCAGTTACCTATTTAACTCCAAAGACCTGCGCGCGGTGGAGCAGGTGCAACAGCTGATAAACATAGGCGTGGATTCACTGAAAATAGAGGGTCGCACCAAATCGCCCTATTACGTGGCGCGCACCGCTCAGGTGTATCGTCGCGCGATAGACGATGCCCTGGCTGGGCGCGAATTTAACCCGGCGCTGCTCGCCGAGCTGGATGGCCTGGCCAATCGCGGCTACACCAATGGCTTTTTACAAAGGCACAATTTACAAAAGCACAATCCGCGCTTGCAGCAAGAAAGCACCGAGCAAGAGGAAAGCAGCTTGCAAAATTACGCGCGCGGCAATTCCATTGGCGAACAGCAACAGCTGGTGGGCGAAGTCGGTGAGCAGGTCAGTG
>CBIMZH010000194.1:0-5728 GCA_966248255.1 uncultured Cellvibrio sp. | reverse complement strand
CGGAAGGGATTTTTTGGGCAAGCAAAACCGTCAACCCTATTAAGCCAACAAACATAGCCATCAATATTTTTTGGTGCTTCAGGCTCCAACTAATCGATTTTTTATAGCGCTCGCGCAGGCGCAACATAAACTGGTTAACTGATTCCACCAGCCCGTGGGGGTTGTCATTTCGCGTGAGAATTTTAGAGGCGAGCATAGGCGACAGGGTGAGAGCAATAAGCGCCGAGAAACCCACCGCCGCCGCCATAGTGATGGCAAATTCGGAAAACAAGCGGCCAATATCGCCTTTAAGGAAAACGATAGGAACAAAAATCGCCACCAGCACCAGGGTAGTTGCAATAACCGCAAAGCCCACCTCTTTCACACCGTCATAGGCCGCCAACAGTGGCGGCTTGGCTTTTTCTTCTATATGACGAACGATATTTTCCAGCACCACAATGGCATCATCCACCACCAGGCCAATAGCCAGTACCAGCGCCAACAACGTCAGCATATTCACCGAAAAACCCAGCACTGCCAGCACGGTAAAGGTGGCGATAATAGAAACAGGCACAGCTACGGCGGGCACCAGCATGGCCCGTACACTGCCCAGGAATAAATAAATCACCAGCACCACCATCAACATGGCAATGGCGATGGTGATATAAACTTCGTGAATGGCGCGTTCAACAAATACCGAACTGTCGTAGCTGCTTTCAATACTCATACCCTTGGGCAGAGTGGCATTGATGCGATCCCGTTCAGCTTTTACACCGCGGGCGACATCTATGGTATTTGCCGTTGATTGCTTAACAATGCCTATACCCACCTGAGTCACGCCATTGCCGCGAAACAGGTTGCGATCTTCCTCTGTGCCCTTTTCCACTGTGGCTATATCGCCCAGGCGAATTAAGTGACCATCGCTGCCACGTTTAATCACCAGGCCTTTAAACTGATCCACCGTTTTATAGGAGCGCGCCATGCGCACGGTAAACTGGCGATCGACAGATTCAATACTACCCGCAGGCAACTCCAGGTTTTCTGCGCGCAGCGCATTTTCAATATCGTTGACGGTTAAATCCTGCGCGGCGAGCTGACGCCTATCCAGCCAGATGCGCATGGCATAGCGCTGCTCGCCGCCAATGCGCACTCGCGCCACACCATCCACGACAGAAAATCTATCCACCAGATACCGCTGCGCGTAATCAGAAAGCTGGGGCATGGTCATGTTATCGGCCGCCAGGCTGAACCAGACCACCACGTCTTCGTCAGAGCTGACTTTTTGTACTTCAGGCGGGTCGGCCTCTTGCGGCAAATTATTCAGCGCGCGCGAAACTCTATCGCGAATGTCGTTAGCAGCCGAATCCATATTGTGGCCAGTTTCGAATTGCACAGTGATATTGGATACGCCGTTTTCACTGGAGGATTCGATATAGCGGATACCTTCAACACCGGAGATACGATCCTCAATCACTTTGGTAATACGCGTTTCCACAATGGTGGCTGCCGCACCTGGATAGTTGGTTCTAATGGAAACAATTGGCGGATCGATATTGGGGTATTCGCGCAGGGTTAAACGATCAAAGGCCACTAGACCAAACGCGATTAACAGAATAGATAAAACCGCCGCAAAAACCGGGCGCTTAATCGAGACTTCGGAGAGCTTCATGCGGGCCTCCGTTTAGTGCGCAGCAGTAGAGTTTGAATCGACACTCTGCTGCGCTTGTGCGGCTGAGTTGAGCAGTTCACTTAAGTGCTCTTCATCGCCCTTAGTTAGATCCACCGAGGCTTCTACCGAAAGCACAGCCACCTGCTGACCATCGCGCACTTTTTGCAAACCATGGGTAATCACTTGCTCGCCCAAGTGCAAACCCGAGCGAACTTCCACAGCGCCAGCAAAGCGCTCACCTATGACAATATGGCGACGCTCCAGTTTGGCTTTATGGCTATCGCTTGCGTCGGGCTTGGCGACAAAAACAAAATTTTCACTGCCCAGGGGCACCAGCGCCGCTTCGGAAATTAACAGCGCTTTACGCTCTGCCGACTGCAGATCCACCAGCATCAACATGCCCTGCTTTAACTCGTGGTGGCTGTTGTCGAGTAATGCGCGCACGGTAATAGCGCGAGTAACCGGATCAATTTGGTTGTCGATACTGAAAATTTGACCGGCAAAAGCTTTATCGCCCAGAGCGCGGCCCTGTGCAGAAATCGGCAAGCCAAGATGCAGGCTTTGCAAGTAAACCGAGGGCACAGTGAAATCCAGCTTCATTTTGCTGTCGTCATTGAGGGTGGTAATTTTTGCACCAGGCGAAACCAGGGCGCCCACACTCACATTGCGCAAACCCAAAACACCACTAAAGGGCGCAATCAAACGCAGGTCTTTTAAACGCGACTCCACGGCGTTGTAACGCGCGCGCGCCGCTTCGTATTCGCGCACACGCTGATCGAGCAAAGATGCGGATGCTGCACCCGTTTTAGCAAGTGACTTTACCCGGTCCAACTGCTTTTTGGCCTCATCGGCGGTGTAGCCAGCTTCTTGCAGTAAAGCGGCTTCTTCTGCGCTGGTCATTTCTACCAGCACCTGGCCCTTGCTTACTCTTTGACCATCTTCAAAATGAATTTGGGTAATGGTTTTACTTACGTTAGGTGTAAGGGTGATGGATTCGTTGGCACGCAGTGTGCCCAGCGCCTCTATGGTGGAGTGAACTGATTGTTCAGTTGCGGCCTGCACAATAACTTCGGTTAATTTTTCAGCAGCCTGGGCATAAACAGTTACACAGGCTCCCATCAACAATAGGGCACTCATTAGCCGCCGGACTCCGGGCGTCTGCATCATGGTTGATTCCTCATGGATGTTTGTTATTGCCGATGGGACTTTTGTTCGTTTGTGTGCTTGTGATTTTGTGTAGGTGTTATATCGCACTGGCAGCTTATAGGTATGGCGCAAAGATAGCGGGAGTCAGCTAATACTGGCTCCCTCTTTAACAATTGTTTACATCGAGTAAACCCCGGTAAACGCGCAGCTTTTGCTCAATCTTCCGCGGGTAAAAAATAAATTGATGCCGAATTAATGCAGTAGCGCATACCGGTGGGCGCCGGACCGTCGGTAAACACATGGCCCAGGTGGCAACCGCACTTTTTGCACATGACTTCGGTGCGCCACATGCCGTGGCTGGTGTCCATCTCCTCTTTAATCGCCTTTTTATCCAGCGGCGCATAAAAGCTGGGCCAGCCGCAGCCAGCATCGAATTTGGTCAGGGATTCAAACAATGGCTCACCGCAGCAGCGGCATGTGTAGGTGCCCTGGCCAAATTCCTGCCAATACTCGCCGGTAAAGGGGCGTTCTGTGCCCTTTTCGCGGCAAACATGGTATTCCAGGGGCGTGAGTTTATCGCGCCAGATTTCGTCGTTGTGTAGTTGGTCTTGCGCTTTGGCTTTGTTTGGCTGTTCGCTCATAGTTTTTTCTCTTTTATCCATGGCCACCTGCCCCTGCGCCCTTGACACACAAGGCGCTGAGGCTTGAAGATGCTTTGATATTTCGCCCCGTTTTAATGCACTCGATTTTGAGGCAGTTTCCAGCACCCAGATTAGAAGGCCATCTAGTTTAAATGAATCCCATCAAGAAGTCCGAAAAGCTCAACGGAGTCTGTTACGACATTCGCGGCCCTGTCCTCGAGCACGCTTATCGCCTGGAGGAAGAAGGCCACCGCATTCTTAAACTCAACATCGGCAACCCCGCCCCCTTTGGCTTTGCGGCGCCCGATGAAATTATCCAGGATGTGATTTACAACCTGGCCAATGCCGAGGGCTACACCGCCTCCAAAGGCCTGTTTGCCGCGCGTAAAGCGGTCATGCACGAGTGCCAACGCCTGCAGATACCCGGTGTGGATATAGAAGATATCTTCCTCGGCAATGGCGCCAGCGAGTTGATCGTGATGGCCATGCAGGCGCTGCTGAACAACGGCGACGAAGTGCTGGTTCCTGCCCCCGACTACCCCCTGTGGACCGCCGCGGTAAACCTGGCTGGCGGCAAGGCGCGCCACTATTTGTGCGATGAACAGTCGGATTGGTTCCCTGACCTGGCTGATATTGAGAGCAAAATTACCGACCGCACTCGCGGTATTGTGGTGATCAACCCCAACAACCCCACAGGCGCGGTCTACAGCCAGGAACTGCTGGAGTCTATCGTTGAGATAGCGCGCAAGCACAACCTGATTATTTTTGCCGACGAGATCTACAGCAAGATCCTTTACGACGACGCTGAGTTTATTCCCATGGGCCGCCTGGCTCAGGATGTACTCTGCGTCAGCTTTAACGGTCTGTCCAAAGCCTATCGTCTGGCTGGCTTCCGCTCTGGCTGGATGGTGATTTCCGGCCCCAAACACCGCGCCCGCTCCTATATTGAAGGCCTGGAGATGCTCGCCTCCATGCGTCTCTGCGCCAATGTGCCCGCCATGTACGCGGTGCAAACCGCGCTGGGCGGCTACCAAAGTATTAATGAGCTGATTATTCCCGGCGGCCGTTTGCGCGACCAGCGCGATGCCGCCATGCGCATTATCGAGCAAATCCCCGGGGTCAGCTGCGTTAAGCCCAAGGGCGCGCTCTACCTCTTCCCCAAAATTGACCTCAACCGCTACAGCATCAAAGACGACCAGCAGATGGTGCTGGACTTTTTGATTCAGGAAAAAGTACTGCTGGTTCAGGGCACCGCCTTTAACTGGCCGGATCGCGACCACTTCCGCGTAGTCTTCCTACCGCGCGAGGACGATCTGACCAAGGCACTGACCCGCTTTGGCGACTTCTTATCGCGCTACTCGCAATAGCGATTCGTCAAAAAGCACCCACAAAAAAGCCCGCTTGATGCGGGCTTTTTTGTGGGCTGGATTTAAACCCTATAGACCAACAGTTTTAATTGCTGCTGAGGATCCACATCGGGAAAATCCGCACTTGGCGTCAGCCGCTCGACAAAAACAGCACCCGGGCACTGCTCTTCAAACTGCTGTTTTAAATAGTCCTCACTCAGCTCAGGTGCATTCAAACAGGCCAGCACCAGGCCGCCCTCAGGCATAAGTTCCGGCAGACGGCGCACCACCTTGGCGTAATCCTTGGTGGCGATAAAACTGCCCTTTTGGTAGCTGGGTGGGTCGATAATTACCAGGTCATAGGGCCCGCGTTTTTTGATCCGCCCCCAGGACTTAAGAATATCCTCGGCCAAAAACTCGCTGCGATTTTTATCCAGGCCATTGAGCTGATGATTGGCACGCCCGGTATTAAGCGAGGGGCTGCTCATATCCACGTTGACCACCTTGTCCGCCCCGGCCGCCACTGCCACCACTGAAAAGGCGCAGGTATAGGCAAAGAGGTTGAGCACCCGCTTGCCCGGCGCCTGCTGCTCCAGCCACTGGCGCCCCGGCTCCATATCCAAAAAAAAGCCGGCATTTTGCTGCCTGGCCAGGTGCAGATGAAAGCGCAAAGCACCGCGCTGGGCATAGACCTGCTCGGGTAACTGGCCCAAAGGAACTTCACTGGGAGCATTAGGCAGATAGCGATGCTGCACCACCAGGCAGTCATAGCTGGGCGTGAGCTTATCGCCCAGTGCAGCGATTAACGCATCCAGCCAGCCAGGTGGCGGCTCGGCCGGCCCCGGTGCGGGGCTCGGGAGGAGCCACACCGACCGCGGTGCCGAGGGCAAGGGCTGTCCCGTCCATTGAAGTCAGGCTAATCACCCCGAGTCTCCAGATGCTGGACC
>CBIMZH010000193.1:0-5790 GCA_966248255.1 uncultured Cellvibrio sp. | reverse complement strand
GCCGCCTGCCCCTGCTGCAATACCTGATTGCTTATGCCCTTGCTGGTGGGCGCATCGTTAACCGCTTGAATATCGACATGCAAATTCGTCTCTACCCACAACCCCTGGGTATCCTGGGCGCGAATAACCAAATCTGCCTGGCCATATTGATTGGCGCCATAGTGCAACTGCAGCACACCGGTTTGCGGATCTATAGTCGCGGCGCTGATCAAAGCCGAGTTGGAATTTGCCTGAACACTGAATACCAACTGCTCGACACTGTCTTCTTCATCACTAAACGCAGTGCGCAAATTAATTTGATTGCCGCTGGCATCTTCAAGATTGGTCACCCCAGCCAGACCAAGGGCGACAGGCGCGTCATTGCGCGCAATGACCTGCAACTGGAAATCCACAAAGGCCTGCGCCTGACCATCACTGGCATACAGGCGAAGGGTTAAATTGCCAATATCATTCTGGCTTGGTGTGCCACTGAATTGGCGAGTCTGGGGGTCGAACTGCAACCAGCCAGGCAGTGTCGATGCATCTGCGAGCTGCGCGTAATAAACCAGCGTATCGCCATCATCATCGCGAAAGCTGGTGGCGGGCACGACAAAACTAAAGGCTTGATCTTCACTTGCCGTCTGGGTGGCAATCGAGCTCACCAGTACAGGCGCGTCATTGGTATTGGCAACAGTCAGCACAAAACTGTCGCTAACAGCGCCGCCCTTGCCATCAGCGGCGATAACCTCCAGGGTGAGCGCGCCCACATCGGCGTTAGCTGGGGTACCACTGAAAGTTCGCGTTGCCGCGTCAAAACTTAACCAGGCTGGCAGAGGGTTACCGCCACTTAAGCGCGCGCTATAGCTGAGGCTATCACCCACATCCGGATCACTAAAAGTCATCGCGGAAAATTGAAAATCAAACACAGAATCTTGTTGCGCAATTTGATCGGGAATGGCATGGGCAATCACTGGCGCATCGTTGCTATTGGCTACGCTCAGCACAAAACTGTCGCTGGCTGTAGCCCCACTGCCGTCGATGGCGATCACCTCAATAGTGATTGAACCCACCTCGGCATTGGTGGGAGTACCGCTAAAGGTGCGTGTGGCCGCATCAAAACTTAACCAGGCCGGCAGCGCGCCGCCTCCTGCTAATCGCGCGCTGAAGCTGAGCGTATCGCCAGCATCAGGGTCGCTAAAACTATTGGCCGCAAACTGAAAATTAAACAGCGTGTCTTCCAGCGCATTTTGATCGGCAATGGCGTTGGCGACTTGCGGGGCATCATTGGTATTCAGCACCTGCAAGGTAAAGGTATCTGAAACACTGGCACCCAGCGTATCTGTGGCAGTAACTTGAATAGCCAAAGTGCCAAGATCGCCATTGTCCGGTGTGCCGCTAAAGGTGCGCGTCGCGGCATTAAAACTGAGCCAGCTGGGTAGCGCAGCCCCAGATTGCAATTGCGCACTGTAGCTCAAACTATCGCCCGGATTGGCATCGGTAAAACTATTGGCGGGAAAGCTGAAGCTGAATGCCGCATCCTCGCTGGCGATCTGATCTGCCAGTGGAACATTGAGAATCGGCGCGGCATTTTGCAGAGTTACCGTTAATTGAAATACATCATTAACCGTTGCCCCCACACCATCGTTAGCAGTGACTTCAATCTGCAAACTGCCCAGATCAGCACTGCCCGGTGTGCCGCTAAAGGTGCGCGTCGCCGCATCAAAGCTTAACCAGGCGGGCAAGCTGGCGCCCCCCTGAAGCCGCGCCGAATAGGACAAGCTTGCCCCTGGGTCTATATCGACAAAACTATCGGCCGCAAAGGTGAAATTAAACGCGGTGTCCTGCAAGGCCAATTGATCGGGAATGGCATTGGCGACAATTGGCGCATCGTTGGTGTTGAGCACCGTAAAGTCGATACTGTCGCGCACGCTGCCACCGCGGCCATCGCTGGCAGTAACATCCACAGTTATTGTGCCTACATCAGCATTGGTAGGCGTGCCACTAAAAGTGCGCGTAGCCGCATCAAAATTCAGCCAGGCGGGCAAGGCGCTACCGTTACTGAGTAGCGCGCTGTAAATCAGGCTATCGCCATCCGGGTCGCTAAAAGTATTGGCGGGGAACTGGTAACTAAACGCTGCGTCTTCGCTAGCTATTTGATTGGGGAAAGGGTTAGCCACCAGCGGTGGTTGGTTATCCGCTTGCACCAGCGCAATCGCCATATCCTGAGCGGAAGTGCCCACGTAATTCACCACAAACTCGCCGGCTATTACATTGCTGTTGATAGCGCCGATACTCACTAAACTATCAGCGCCATCATTGGTGGTAAATTCCACCCAGTAAACTGTGTAGGCGTTAAGCACCACTGAGGTGAAATCAAACTTGGCCCAGCCCAGACTGGTGCCAAGGCTGGCGGTATCGACAGAGGCGCTGGCCACCACTGTACCGTTAAACGTCGCCTCGTGAATCTGCATTTGCACCGAACTGGCACTGCTGCCGTTATTGGCCAGCATTACCTGAACTTGATTGATGGGTGAATCCGCCGCTAACTGCACGCCCTGCATCACCGAGCCGCCCACAGGAAAGGCCTGGGCATTGGTGGCAACACCGGAATACAAATAAACCACATCGGCCAGGGCGCCCTGCCACTGATCGGGTGAGCTGCTGGCGAATAACTCGCGCGTTTCCACCTGCCCAATTTTGGTTTCCAATTGCCAATCGGCATTGGCCAGGGTACCGGTTAAATCTGTACTCGCCGCAACATCGGCACCGGTAATTTGACTGAGGCTTTGCAGCAATTGGTAGCCGCTGTCGTTAGCGGCCAGGTCGCAACCGTAAAATAAAATATCCGCTGTTTCTGTTAGCGAATTCTGCCAAGTGCCCAGGCTGGTGCTGACAGTCGCGATCGAGCTTTGGTCCAGTACCAAACTGCCCAACTGCACAGCGCCGGCAACCCCGTGGGAGAGAATATGCACGGCCGAAAACTGCCCGCCTGTGGCCAGGTAATCGCTAATTTGCGCTACGCCATCGCGATGGGTATCCAACAGCAAATAGGCAAACTGCTCGCCGCTGTAATTGCTTTGCAAATCCTTGAGTAGAGTTTGGTAATTGTCTACGCGGGTATCAATGACAATCAGTTGCTGCGGGGCCGATGATTGCGCCGGGTCGCCAAGGCCTACATCAGTATCAGAAGACTCAGTTTCTATCGGGGGCAAACCAAGATCGGAATCGGGATCGGCCAAACCAAACACAGCCGCCAGATCGGTATTTTGCGCAGCATCCAATAACAAGGCACTGTCGGCTTGGTGATCGGTAAATAAAGCCACATCGGCGCTGGCTGAAAACAGCAGGCGCGGTTCGAGTGGTTCTATCAGTAGGCGTCTTGCACTAGTTTTTTTGGTCATGGTTCGCAGTTGAGCAATTAATTATTTTGCTTTGCCTCAGGCATTAGTCTGCATCCAACTCCCTAGACACCTGCGCGACCCAATACTGGCCACAATTTCCTTAAAGCGATTTGCTGTTTAAACAACTGGCTGATTAAGCGGCTTATTACTTCAGTAGCTGATTAGAAGAAGCTGGCTAGCCGGCATCAAGTAAATTGAGCGTGACACCATCAAAACTGACCTTGCACTTAAGCCCGCTGGGTAAACGATTACCTGGGTTGGGCAGCAGCAAGCGAACCGCAAAGGTGTTGCTGGGTCCGTCAATTACCTGATCTACCTGATCCACCTCGGCATCGTAATTTTTTTCACCTATGCCCAGCTCGGGCGAAATGCGCGCGCGCATCCCTTCGCGAATGCTGCCAAACAAATTGGCTGGGGCAAAAACCTCTACCTTAAGCGGGTTGAGCTGCACCAGGCGCAGTACCGGGTCAAAATCTATATGCTCGCCCGGCTCCTTGAGCCGCTCTACCACTATGCCGTCTATAGGGCTAACCAGCGAACGGCGCTGCAAATCGGCCAGGGCGCGCTGATACTCCAGCTCCGCCTGACGCATGCGGTCCTGAGCTTGACGCAACTCCTGCTGGGCCAAAGCGCGCTCGGTTTTCACCTTGTCCAGTTCGGAAAAAGATGCGGCTTTTTTTTGGTAGAGATTGGTGACTCGCTCCAGCGAGCGCTGGGCAAAATCCAGCGCCAGTTGTTTGGCCTCCAGGTCGCTGGTTAGCTCCGCCTGTACCCGGCGCAATTCCGCCGTGGCTTTTTCCAGCTGAGCATCCAGGCGCGCCAGCACCTGGCCTTTACTGACTGAGGAGTTTTTGTCGACCAGCACTTCGCTGACGACCCCCTCAACCGGGCTGCTGAGTTCGACTTCGATGGAGGGCTCAATACGACAATTGAGCTGATTATTGGCTGCGCCTGTAGCCGTTTGGGCCCAGGCCTGACTCAGGCTGCCAAAACACAGCACCAAGCCTGCAGAGAGCTGCCGAATAGGTGTCATAAGTTATTGTTTCTTATATTAAATTTATTATTTCGCCAACTGCTGCGTCGCTGTATGACTGGCGCTTTTGTCAACACTACTATAGCAAAGGTCATTTCACCACCTGAACCTCAATGGGCTAGTCGTATAAAAAGTTGCTGCATAGATCGCAAAATCCGCAGCCCCAGGCTTTCCGGTTGGTGCTCCAGGCGGATAAACACCCGCTCGCCAAAGCGCTCTGCGGCAGGGCTTTGGCCCAGATTTAAGTCCAGTAAAAAAACCGGCTCCAGGGTTTTTAGCCCCTGAACTTGGCTGGGGTCTACCGCCAGGTAGCCGCCGCCCTTGGCGCCTAAAATTTCACTGGGCAACAAATAGCTGGAAACAGGCTCCGCAGAGCTGATCGCGGCGCTATAGGCCTGGCCCGCATCACCCGCCAGGCGCACCTCTATGGCCTTGAGCGACTGGCGCAACAACCCCAGCTGCGCCTCGCTTAGTGCGGTTTTTACCAGGCGACTATCGGCACTCAAAACCAGGCCGATTTGCTCCCCCTGATGAAAATAGCTACCCGCCAGTTGCTCTGGCTGCAACTGGCGAAACACGCCTGCTGCCGGGCTGAGCAGGGCTAACTGGCTAATATGCAAGTCCAGCTGCTGCAGCTCATCTGCCAGGCGTTTAACTTCTTGCTGCAATATTTGCGCCTGTGCCTGATCCTGGTGCCAGGCACGCTCTTCTCTCAACCCCGCCTCGCGCAGCTCCGCGCGCTTTTGCTGACGCTTGGCTAGCAGTTGCGGATTGGCCAATTGCAGCAGCGGTTGACCTGCCTGCACCTGCTCCCCATCAGCCACCAACTGCTGCACTACCTGACCGTCAACACCCGCCTTGACCCTGGCCTGCTCAGGCACCCAGACCACCCCCTGAACCTTGGAGCTGTGCGGCAGCGGCACAGTGAGCGCAGCCGCAACCAGCAGCAGTGCCGCGCCAGTGACCAGCCAGGCGCGACGCCGCTGCTGAAGCAATTGCGGGCTGGCGTGCAAGTAATTCAAGGCCTTGATTAAGGGCAATATCAACTGCACCAGCAGCACCCAAGCGACAATCAGCCAGCCCAATTGCGGCAAATAACTGAGTGTGAGTAACAGCAGACCAGCCATAATCACCAGGCGATAGATAAACGCGCCCAGGCCATAACCGGCGAGGAACAGCCCCTGGCCCAGACTGGCCGCAGGCGAGGATTGATTGCTTAGACCAAAGCCCCAGCTGCGCAGCCAATATCCCAGTTGCTGATTGGCGCGACTGGCCAAATTGGGCTGATCAAGCAAATCTGTCAGCAGGTGATAGCCGTCAAACCGCGCCAATGGATTGCCGTTAAAGACCAGCGTGGAGATACCGCCAATCAGCATC
>CBIMZH010000192.1:0-5825 GCA_966248255.1 uncultured Cellvibrio sp. | reverse complement strand
TAAGCTTGGCCAGCTCGGCAGAGCTGCCCTGGCTTTGGTTGTAAGTGCTGGCTGCTGCGCCAGTTGCGCCCAGCTCTTTGGCAAGTTGCGCCAGCAGGCCTAGCAGGGCGCCTTTTAAATCGCTGCGTAGATCGGGCGTTAATTTGCCAGGCGCTGTATTTGCACCGGTATTAACCGCTAGGCCTATTGGGTTAGCTAGCTGCCTGGCCCTGCCTTTTACTTGGGGGATCGTCAGCAGCGCGCTGGGCAGTTTGCCACTGGTCTCTGTAACAGCATTTGCCTGTTGATTGACTGGCGATACCTGTGGCTTGGCGGAAGCCTGCGATGGCTGCAGCCCTGGGGTGTTGTTGGCCAGCTTTTGCGTTAGCTTGGCTTCAAAAAAGGGCCCTGCATTCTGCAGGGCCTGGGCAAGGCCCTTAGGTAAGCTCAACTGCTGAGGGCTGCGTATCTGCTCCGCCACTCGTGCCAAAGCGGTTTGCAGCTGGCTGGAGATCAGTTGCTGGCGCTGTTCAGGGGCTAATTTTTGCAGCTGGTTAAGGCTGGTTTGTAGCGCCTGCAGCAGGTCTGGGCGACTATCCTTGCCGGGCAGCAGCTGCGCCAGGGTTTGACGAAGAATGCGCTGGCTGTCGCTGGCAGAATCTGTGGCTGCTCTTTGGCCAGAGGCAGAATTGGGCAGGGGGGTTAATTGGAGCAGCTTGACCAGTTTTGTCAGATCTTTACTGTTGGCGGCAATCAAAGCCTCAATTTGTTCGAGGCTCAGGTCGGCGCTGCCGATTATCCCCTGAAATGACAGCTGCTGGCTTTTGTCCAGGCGGATGAGCAGGAGTTGGCCGGGCTTAAGCTGAGTGTCGGTGTAGGTAAGCAGGTTTTGCCCATTCACTTTGAGCTGAACGAGGTTTAATTGGGCGCTTTGTACCAGGTTGAGCTGGTTGATCAGCTGCCTGGTCAGGTCTTTAACTGCAGGTGCTGCCGAGTTTTGGTTAACTTGTGCCAGCTGGGTTTTCAGTTGTTCCGCTAGCTGTGCCTTGGCCTCTGCCGGCGCGGTATTTACCTCGGTAACCTTGGCGACCAGTTGCTCCCCCAGCTTGGCGCCCAAAATTCGGCTTAGCGCTTGAATAACCTGGGTTTGCTGCTGCTGCAAGTCTCGTATCAGCCCTAGGTTGATATTGCCTGCGTCCATAAAAGTGCCTGTTAGCTCGGGATATTTGTGGCTATTTGCGTTAAATCAGATACCTGGGCTGTAACCTGGCGCTGAGATGTTTATAATCGCGCAGCCTTATGGCTGGGTGAGATCTAAGGATTATAGCGGCAGCTGCGGCCAATTCTGCAGGTCAGCTTCGCCTTTGTTTTCACCCTGAGTCAATCCCGGGCCTAGCCGCCTGAATTCACACGTGAGAGTAAGATCTTTGACTGTCAGTCCGCCACTCCTGGAATTGCGCCAATTTGGCTGCGAGCGCGATGATCGTCAGTTGTTTGCCAATGTTAATCTGCAGCTGGCCGCAGGGGAGACATTGCAAATACTCGGTGCTAATGGTGCAGGTAAAACCACACTCTTACGTGCGCTGGCCCGTATCAACCCCAATTATCAGGGGGAAATCTATTATCGCGGCCGTCCTCTGCTGGAGCAGACCTGGGATTTTGCCTGTGATTGCCTGTTTCTTGGCCATTCTGCAGGCATAAAAAAGTCGCTGACCCCCCTGGAAAACCTCCGTTGGTACGCAGCGCAGGCACCCAGCACTAATGATTTGGCAGACGCCTTAACCAAGGTGGGATTGGCTGGCTACGAGGATACTCCCTGTACCCAGTTATCGGCCGGGCAGTTGCGCCGCGTTGCCCTGGCGCGACTGCATATTTCCCGCGCCAGCCTGTGGATACTGGATGAGCCATTTACCGCTATAGATAAGCGCGGTGTGGAGGCCCTGGAGGCGCTCATCAATCAGCACTGCCTTGAGGGCGGAGCCTGTGTACTCAGCTCCCACCAGGATCTGCGCATTCCCGGATTAAGACATTTGGATCTGCACGACTATCGCCCTCAGCTTGACCCCCGGTTAGCACAGGAGGTTCAGGCATGAGCAAAGAGCTTCAGGGCACTGGCTTCGCCGCGGCCTTTAAGCGCGACTGGTTGGTCGCCATACGCCACGGGGCTGATTTAGCGAATCCCTTGGTGTTTTTCCTTATCGTCATCACTTTGATTCCCCTTGGCGTCAGCCCGGAAAAGAAAGTCCTGGCGCTATTGGCACCCGGGATTCTGTGGGTAATGGCGCTATTGGCTACATTACTGTCATTGGATGGTTTATTTCGTGGCGATTTTGAGGATGGCTCCCTGGAACAAATGCTGATCAGCCCCCACCCTATGTATTTTGTGGTACTGGCAAAAGTAGGGGTGCACTGGTTGACCACCGGGTTGCCTATCACGCTGATGGCGCCGGTTTTGGGTTTAATGCTTAACCTGCCAAGCGCTGGTTATGGCAGCCTTTTGGCCTCCCTTGCCCTGGGTACCGCCAGTATGAGTTTAATTGGCGCTGTTGGCGCCGCCTTAACTGTCTCCTTGCGCAAAGGCGGGTTGTTGCTCTCCCTAATCGTTATGCCCCTGTATATTCCTGTGCTTATTTTCGGCGCCAGCGCGGTACAGGCGGCAGTGCAGGGCGAGGCACTTCAGATGCAATTGGCGGTCTTAGGGGCATTTCTGGCTATGGCTTTGGTCCTGGCGCCCCTGGCTGCGGCAGGGGCCCTTAGAATTTCTAATCAGTGATGGCTGGCGCTGCCCCTGGGCTGCGCCACGCGACAGAGAATACGAGAGACAAACATATGGGATGGCAGTGGTTTCACCGTCTGGGATCACCCAGATGGTTTTATGAAAAAACAACGCCCTGGTTACCCTGGTTGGCAATACTGGGCTTTGGCCTGTTGCTGGTTGGCAGCCTCTGGGGCTTGGCCTTTGCCCCTACGGATTACCGTCAGGGTAATAGCTACCGCATTATTTATATTCATGTGCCCGCGGCCTTTTTGTCCTTAGCTGGTTATTACATTATGGCTATTGCTGGTGCCGTAGGGCTTATCTGGAAAATGAAGCTGCCCTATATGGTGATGCGATCAGCGGCGCCTATAGGCGCAGTGCTTACTTTTGTGTCGCTGGTCACCGGTTCCATCTGGGGTAAGCCCACCTGGGGCACCTGGTGGGAGTGGGATGCGCGCATTACCTCTATGTTGATATTGTTTTTCCTGTACTTGGGCATGATTGCACTGCAGCAGGCGTTCCAAGCGCGAGATACAGCCGATAAAGCCGGTGCGGTACTGGCCCTGGTGGGTACGGTGAACATTCCCATCATCTATAAATCGGTTGATTGGTGGTACACATTGCATCAGCCCGCTAGCATCAAATTTATTGGTAAATCCACCATAGATCCCTCCATGATGTACCCCTTGCTGGTCATGGTTATTGGCTTTTACCTGTTTTATGCCCTGGTGCTTTTGTTATACACCCGCGTCGAAATTTTAAAGCGCGAAAGCCGTACCCAATGGGTGGCGGATTTAATTAGCGCCTCAGTAAAGCAAAAGTGAGACTCTGAGCCATGAAATTTCAATTTACCGATTTTGCCGAGTTTATGACTATGCATGGCCACGGACCCTATGTCTGGGCCGCCTACGGCATTACTTTGGTTGCCATCGCTTATTTAGTAATTGCACCTATCATGGATGCCCGTGCGTTTTTCAAACAGCAGCGCAGATTGCAAAAGCTCGCGCAGCAACAGGCGCGCGATTAGCGCCGGTTATGTGAGGTAAAGAATTAATGCATCCCGTTCGTAAACAACGACTTCTAATAGTGGCTTTTATTGTCGTTTTCTCCTCTCTCGCGGTGGGCCTTATCGCCTACGCATTGCGTGAAAACATCAACCTTTTTTACCCGCCCAGTAAAATTGCCTCAGGTGAAGTGCCGCACAATACGCGTATTCGCGCCGGTGGCTGTGTATTGCCGGGTAGTGTAGTGCGCTCCAATGAAACACTGGAAGTTCACTTTTTTATCACTGATGGCGCCGCCAAAGTTAAGGTAAATTTTGAAGGTATTTTGCCCGACCTGTTTGCCGAGGGTGAGGCAGCGGTAATTAACGGCGTGGTGACCGAGCAGGGTGAGCTTAATGCCAATGAGGTTCTCGCCAAGCACGACGAAAATTACGTGCCGCCCGAAGTTGCCGAATCTATGAAAGATACAGTTAAACACCAGGAATCCTGTAAGGGCATCAATTATGGGGCTTAGTTTTGTCAATATAGCGCCGGAGCTTGGCCAGTTTTCGTTGATTCTGGCGGGCTGTTTTAGTCTGCTGCTTTTTGTGGTGCCGCTCTATGGCGTGATGCGCAACAATCTCTTGTTGATGCACTCGGCTCGCTCCTTTGCCGCTGCACTTTTTGTGTTTGTGTGCATTGCCTTTTTTAGTCTGACGTTTAGTTTTATCAACGACGACTTCTCGGTTAAATACGTTGCCAATACGTCGAATTCGCTCTTGCCAATCTATTACAAAATCAGCGCCGTCTGGGGCGGCCACGAAGGCTCTCTGCTGCTGTGGATTTTTATGTTGTCTGGCTGGACCCTGGCCGTCGCCAGTTTTAGTCGTTCACTGCCACTGGATATGCAGGCGAGGGTGCTGGGCGTTTTGGGTTTTGTAGCCCTGGGCTTTTTGTCCTTTATCCTTATCACCTCCAACCCCTTCGAGCGGATATTGCCGCTTCCTCCTGGCGAAGGGGCGGATTTGAACCCGCTGCTGCAGGACGTGGGGCTGATTATTCACCCTCCGGTGTTATACATGGGGTATGTGGGTTTTAGTGTGGCTTTTGCCTTTGCTATAGCCGCACTTATGGCGGGTCGTCTGGACTCCGCCTGGGCGCGCTGGTCGCGTCCTTGGGCAACGCTGGCCTGGGGCTTTTTATCGGTTGGAATCGCTCTGGGCAGCTGGTGGGCTTATTACGAGTTGGGTTGGGGTGGCTGGTGGTTCTGGGACCCGGTTGAAAATGCCTCTTTTATGCCCTGGTTAATAGGCACGGCGTTAATTCACTCGCTTGCCGTAACCGAAAAGCGTGGCCTGTTTAAAAGCTGGACCATATTACTGGCAATATTTACTTTTTCACTCAGTCTGCTGGGCACTTTCCTGGTTCGCTCAGGGGTATTAACCTCGGTTCACGCCTTTGCCAACGACCCTGAGCGCGGTGTGTTTGTGCTGGGCTTTTTATTAGTGGTAGTGGGTGGCTCGCTAACGCTGTTCGCACTGCGCGCGCCTGTTGTTAAAAGCGAGCAGGGTTTTGGCTGGCTCTCACGCGAAACTCTGTTGCTGGCAAACAATATTCTGTTGTCGATTGTCATGCTGGTGGTGCTGCTTGGGACTTTATATCCGTTAATCGCCGACGCCCTTAATTTGGGCAAAATATCCGTGGGCCCACCTTTCTTCAATTTCTTTTTCCTGCCCTTAATGGGTTTGCTCTGCTTGCTAATGGCGCTGGGGCCGGTGGCGAACTGGAAGCGAACCTCCTTTGCTGATTTGAAAAAGTTTTTGCTTAAACCCTGGTTGATAAGCTTGATTGTCGGGCTTTTATTGCCCCTTAGTCAGTCGGGTAAATACCATTGGGGTGCGGCGATTGCCGGCTTTTTAGCGCTGTGGATTTTCACCTCGCTGGCGTCCGATTTTATTTATCGTTTGCGTCACAGCCGAACTTATTTGGATGGTATCACTAAATTATCCTTGAGTTACTTTGCCATGGTGGTCGCCCACCTGGGGGTTGCTGTATCGCTGATTGGGGTTTGCTTTACCAGTCTCTACAGCGATCAGCGCGATTTG
>CBIMZH010000191.1:0-5828 GCA_966248255.1 uncultured Cellvibrio sp. | reverse complement strand
CTTTGTAGGGCGCTCTGAGTCGACTGAGTGGAGAGGGCTTTATCCGACTGACTGCTAAATGAATACTGGGAAAAGCGCTGTATTAGGCTGGTTAAATTCATATTACCCCCTGAATTAACTGATTGGGCGATGGCGGGATGCAGAGGTTATCGGCCCGCCTCCCCAAAACTTCAAGGCTATTTACGGGTAAGTATCAGAGTGGTTATAACTACAATTGCTAAAACACCGAGGAAAATTAAGCCAAAACGCCCTTTATTGGCATTTTCTTTTGCCGCTGGCTGTACCGATACTCTGGGTGATGACGTGCTTGTCGCGCGAGAACTTTGCGAATTCACGCCCTTGTTGGTCATAGTGCTTCCGGTTTTGGATTCCTGCATGCGCCCAGGACCTCGACCTTCAGCCACAGCATCAGCAGCTTTGGGGGTCACTTTTCGCACGGTCGTTTTAGCCATGTCATCTGCAGGCCCCATAACACCGAAACTCAACGCATCAAAGCGCAGCTCATCGCCACGCTTAACACGCGCCTCGCTAACCTGTTTGCCATTGATATAGGTGCCATTCGCCGAGCCCAGATCCTTCACAAAGAGCATGCCATCAACCACTTGTAGCTGCGCGTGACGACGCGACAAGTGGGCAGCAGGCAGGCTGATATCGCAATCGTTTGCCCGGCCAATTACGGTTAACTCTTTCAGGGGAAATACTCGATTGCCCAAGGCGGCATGGTTGGATTTAAGCGACCATCCGGTAGATTTTTGCGGCCGCAGCTGGGTTACATTGGCAGTCTCTTCAACTGGCGCACGGGATTCGCGCTTGGGATCTATAACGATCAGCTCAACGGCGCCCAGCGTAATCTGATCATCAGGTTTAAGCTCGCAGGCACCAGACACCTCCACATCGTTGACCTTTACCGGGCAAGAGGGAATGAGGTTTTTTAAGGTCAGATTTTCATTGTCGACCAGAACTTCAAGATGTACATCGGCAACTATAGGGTCATCCACCACCAGTGCATTGGTTGCCGAGCGACCAATTGTTATCTTTGGCTCAACCAGCCAAACGGCATTGTATTTATTGTCTTTAAATCGGATTTTTAACATATAAACCCTGCGGTAACGCTGTACAACGCTTGATGTGGTTGTCGGTGAATATAGGGTTGGGATGATGCATTAGACCATCATCATTTTCAACCAATCAGACTTAGCCGAATAAAAAGGAAAGCCCGTTAAGGTGTGGATCGCGCGCAACTCTTGCAGCCTATCAAGGCAAATGCAAACTGAGTACGCCACCGCCCAAAGGCCCTTGATTGGCCAGGGTCATAAAGCCCTTCTGACCTCTGGCCTTGTGCATTTCCATCACCTTTTGAGCAAACAGCAAGCCCAGCTTGGTACTGCCGGAGCTAAAGGAGACATTGCCCGGCCGGGCAAAATCACGCAGCATAAAATCCGGGTAGCCTTCGCCATCGTCGGCAATGGAGATACACATAAAACCATTTTCAACTTTGGCACTAACCAGAATTTGTTGGTGCGAATAACGAGCGCAGTTCACCAGGATATTGTTAAGCACACCACCAAGCATTTCACTGTCGCAATACCAGGTTAAATCGCCCTCGCAATCTACCTCAATGCGTAATTGCCGAGCCTTTAGCAAGGTGTCATTGCGCGCGACCTGCTCCTCGATAATATCCAGCAAATGATGCTCATCAACTTCAAACACCAGCTGTTGTTCATCCATACGGTAGAGTGCCAACAGCTGCACCAGCTCACTGTTTATGCGCGCGGCCTCGTATTCCAAAGTGGAAAAGAATTTGGCTTGAGTTTCATCCTGAGGTGGATATCTGTCCATCAACCCCGCGAGGGTAGTCAGCAACATGCCCAAGGAATTTTTCATGTCATGGACGCTATGGGCCAGCACAAAAGAAAAATCCAACTGATTTTCAGCATTTGCTTTATCGCTATCGGCTTGGCTCACAACCTCACCTCACTGGATTTTCCCTGTTCTTTAACTAAGGAATTAAAGTTTTCCTGCAATTGCCTGAAGCGGCGATATTGAGGGTGTTGCGGCGACATAATTTTGCCGGTTTTTGCCAACACACCGGCGACCCTTTCGCTTAGCTTGGCGTTAAAGCTTTGCTTTAAGTCATCACTGGCCGCCTGCACATAATTCAGCCGCAAACCTATGTGATTGGGCAGATTTTGCAACGCGGTGCTAAAGGCATCAGCGGCAATAGAAAAGTTTTTGCCATTGTAGGCGGCAATACCCTTCTTGTTGATCTCTGCCACCAGCTGCTTGTTCTTCTCGCTCTGGGGTTCATCCTGCAAAATATCCAATCGTTCCAGGGCATCCTGCTGATTAGCATATTTTACCGACAGGAGTTGTAATTGCTTTTCCGCTTCGTCCATCTCGCCAAGCGTGCGCAACGCGCGAATCATTTCAATTTCCGCAGTTAAACCGGCCCCACCCGTTAATTCACCCAAGCTGGCCTGTCCCCGCTCAAATACCTCTTTCGCTTTCTTTTCTTCACCAGAGCAAACTAGCAATTGGCTCTCTAAAAACAGCGAATTGGCTTTTTGATCGGAACGTTTACCAAATTTCTGCTCCATTTCAGACACAGTTTTAAGTGCTTCACGCACCACTGGCTTAGCCAGCTCCTTGTCCATGGCAAACAGGTCTACCGCTGACTGGGCAAATTGACTATGAACGTCGGGCCGGTCAAAGGCGGAGTTTTCACCTAATTTTACGGCGCGACGTAAAGCGCCAACGGCGACCAACAGGTCATTGTTTTGCTGTGCCACCTCACCCAGGGCCTGTTGGCGAAGAATCGACAAGGGGGATAAATCTGTAGCCTGAACCAGCACATCCTGCAGTGCCTGAGCTGCACCCTGAGCGCGATACACATCCGCCTGCAAATCATAGGCTTTCATACACAAAGGGTTATTTTGCAGGACGGTTTCCAGCCATTGCAGCGCATTTAAATGGTCATTCTGTAGAATTTTGGTTCGCGCCATGCCCAGCTGCGCCCACTCCAGCTCACGGCTGTCCAGCACACTGCGAAACACCTGCTCTGCTTCATCCAGTTGATTGGTTTTTAGGTAAAGCTGGCCAAGCATCTTTTGACACTGGTTAGCGTAACGCGCGCCCTGGGTGATTTGTTCGCGGCACAGGCGGATAGCCTCATTCCAGTTTTCGTTAAATTGCGCCTGAGCAATAGGTTTTAACGCGTCGCGCTGTTCAAACAGGCGGGCTAAACGCTGATCCAGGGCTTTGGTGTTGATGGGTTTGGTGAGGTAGGCATCTGGCTCATAGTCATAGGCGGCCATGATGATACTTTTGCTGTTTTCGGCAGTCACCAGGATAAACAGGCTGTCCGAGCTGGGCGTTTTGTCGGTGCGCAACTCTTCCAGGACCTGTTGGCCGCTTTTGCCCTTGCCCAGATTGTGATCACAGAGGATCAAATCATAGGCCCGCGCCTTAGCGTATCTAAGCGCCTCTTCACCTGTACTGGCGGAATCGACATTGCCGATACCTATATCGCCCAGCATTTTGTACAGCGTGGAGCGGAAGTTTTCAAAATCATCCACTACCAAGGCGTGCATTTTGTGATAACTCACAACCGGCATTCTGGTCTCTCCTCCCCTTAATCATGCTAAGAATAGACCAGACTAGCGTAAGTGGAAAAAGATCTAAGAAAATTTGTGCGCCAAGCTTGGTGTTATTTCGCCAAGCCAGGGCTTTAACCGCCAGGCTGACGTCGACGCGAGAGAAATAGATGGTTTTCGCCGGGCAATTTCGCCGTTTGCTTGGCCTCGGCCAATAACGCGGCAATTTGCTGATGGCTTTTGCACTGGGCCAAATCCGGGTCAATACAACCTATGGCGAGGCTCAGGGGACCAAAGGACTGGCGCTTGCCCCGGCGGTTTTGCGCCCAATAGGCCTCCTGGCCGGCTGGCGTTTGCGCGCGGCACAGCTCGCTGAATCCGGCGAGCACTCGCTCGCAGCACTGTTGCCAATCCACACTGCGAAACACGATTACAAAATCATCGCCGCCCACATGACCAACAAAATCCAACTCCGGGTTGATTTCCTGCATCAGCAGCTGGCTTAACTGGAGGATGATTTCATCGCCCAAACTGTATCCAAAGCGGTCATTGAAGGGTTTGAAGTTATTGATATCGCAATAGGCGGCAACAAACGGTTGCTGCTGCAATAGTAGCTGATCAATCCATTCATAAAGAGGGACATTGCCCGGCAACTGGGTCAGCGGGTTGCTGTGGCGCGCCTGACGCAACTTTTCCTCGGTGATACAGCGCAGCAAATTGCGCACCTTGCCAATGCCCAGATAGCGGCCTTTATCGCTGATAATAAAATCCACGCTTAAGTTTTGGTGGGGATCATCGGTCAATGACTGGCCGAGGGCTTTAAGCTCGGTACTTACATCGACAATAACCGACAGCGGGCTAATAAATTCGCTGATGGGTTTTTCGTCGTAAAGTTCGTGAGCAAAACGCTGGGCAAACACATTTAACAGTTCGCTGCGACTGACTACCCCCAAAGGAGTATCACCCTCAACCACCGGAATTGATGCCAGGCGCACATCATTGCGAAACTGTTTAACAACCTCCCCCGCCGGGGTCTTTGGGCCAAGCGCTTTGGCATCGGCCACCAACTCACCAACGGTTCGCACAAAGGCATCCTGATGGCGAGTCACCCGTTTGCGCCCCAGGGCGGCAACATGCTCGGGGAACTCACGCAGCGGCACCTGTTGCGGCCGCGCGATAAAATAGCCCTGCGCAAACTCCACACCCAGTGCGATAAGTGTGGCCAGCTCTTCAGCGGTTTCTATCCCCTCGGCTATGGCTTTATGACCTATGCGATGGGCTATATCGAGCATGGCGCGGACAAACTCACGCTTGACCGGGTCGCGGTCTATACCGCTAATAAAGTGCCGATCGATTTTGACGTAATCCGGGCAGAGTTCACTCCAAACCCTTAAACCCGCATAGCCAGCGCCCAAATCATCCAGCGCCACAGCAAAACCCTGCCGCTGAAAATGCCCCGAAGCAGCACGCAGCAGCTCGATTTCATCCAGCGGTTGGCTTTCGGTTAATTCAAACACAACACGCTCGGCCCCCAGGCCAACGCGCTGCAAAATTTTTAGGGTCACGCCATCGCGATACTGGCTGTCAGTAAAACTGATGGGAGACATGTTCAGGAAGAGTTTGCCCGGCAGGCCAAGCTGGGCGAATTGCTCGCAGGATACCTCGCGACAGGCGAACTCCAGGGCAGCCAAAAGCCGAGACTGGCGGGCGCAGGCAAAAAGCGCATCTGGCTTGTGCAGGCAGCTGGTTTCGGGGCCGCGAATTAAGGCCTCATAGCCCAAAATCCGATTTTGCTCCAAGGCAATAATAGGCTGGAAAACCGGGGTTAATAGTTTGCCCTCCAGGATGCGACGCAACTCCTGCTGTCGACTAAAGTGCTCCTGGGATAAGTTCAAATCCATGAGCGTCAGGGCGTGGGAATCGAGAGACATAGGTAGGGACATTCAATACACACGACTAACTCACTGCATTAAGGCGCGATAATCTGCCCTAAGTATGACAATTTCATGAATTGGCGAATTTGTTGTAATAAATGTCAAAGGCTACAATAGCCGCCCCAGCCCAGCCGATTGAGCCACCTCATGCAGCAATCCAAGCCAGATACCATTTACGCCAACCCTCTGGCCGAAGTCAGTCGCTTTGCCTTTGACCAGAAGGTAGTGGATGTATTTCCCGATATGATCAAGCGCTCTGTGCCTGGCTACGCCACCATCATTAATATGATTGGCACCCTGG
>CBIMZH010000190.1:0-5864 GCA_966248255.1 uncultured Cellvibrio sp. | reverse complement strand
TCAGCCAGGTCGCGCTTGCCTATTCCCTTGGGGCCAGCGAGCAAAATAGCGTGAGGCAATTTCCCCGCAGAGGACTGCTGCACAAATTGCTGCCACTCTGCCTGCTGCCAAGGATAGGGGTGCCTGGGAAAACTGCTCATTAACTGGATATTCCACGCCAAATTCGAAATTTAGGGGCGCAAGCTTATCATCCCCCGCAGTATTTGCGATAATCCGCGCCCCGATTCATTGGCGCCGGTTTTGCTGGCACAGATACCAGGCCCGATATGACCGATTCGCCTCTCGATATTCTCCACCTGGATGAGCATCTGCTGATAGCCAACAAGCCTTCCGGACTACTGACTGTTCCGGGTAAAGGGCCCGAAAATCAATTCTGCCTTTATAAGCAAGCCGTAGATTTCAACCCTAATGCGCGCATTGCCCACCGGCTCGATCAGGCGACCTCGGGCATAGTTATGTTTCCTCTGAGCTACCCCTGCTTGAAGCAGCTAACTCACCAGTTCGAACGCCGTGAAATTCATAAGCGCTATATCGCGGTGGTTGATGGCTTGATTGAAGGCGATGAAGGCGAAGTCACCCTGCCCTTGATTTGTGACTGGCCCAATCGCCCCAAACAAAAAGTCTGTTTTGAGCAGGGCAAGTCGGCGCACACACGCTTTCGCGTGCTAGCCAGGGACCCTCTCGGCAATAGCACTCGAGTTGAACTGGAACCTGTAAGCGGCAGAACCCATCAATTGCGCGTACACATGCTCAGCCTCGGCCACCCCATTCTCGGCGATCGCCTCTATGCCCCCGAAGTGGCGCTCAATAAGGCTCCCCGTCTCTTGCTCCACGCACAAGAGTTATGGCTCAACCACCCGATCAGCGGCGACAAACTCCACATCCACTGCACCGCTAATTTCTAGGTCGAATATAAGGGGACACTCTAACTTCCAACTGAGTGATCAAACTTTATCGGCCCTGTCTAGAATTCAATCTCCCTCCAAACAAATCATCCCAAGTTTTAATGCATTTAGAAGTAAATGTTCTATAGCTAATATGGGTTATTGCCTATGCTTCTTAAAAAATGTGAACTATGCACGCACACACACTAGAGAATGCAATCAACTAAGGAGATTTAGCCATGAAAAAAACACTTCTGAGCCTGGCATTAGTGGCCTGTAGCACTCAGGTTTTAGCCAGTGAAATTTACAATGGTCGTGTCAGCGGCATGGGTGGTGCAGGCTATGTAACTGCCAAATACAGCGATGGCCTGCTGTACAACCCCAGCCTAGCCGCGGATTACGGCAAGGATGATGACTTTGCTTTGGTACTTAACCTGGGCGCAATGGTGGATGATTCCGATGAGCTGGTAGACGGCTTGGACGACCTGGTTGATTACACCGATTTATTAAGTGATATTCAGGACTATCAGGATTTATCACAAACCAATGTCGATGAGCTGAAACGACGCTTGGAAAACGTAGATGGAAAAAGTGCCCAAGTCAGCTTTGGTGGCAGCCTGGTAGCCGCAATCCCCAATTCGCTGGTGTCCATGGCTCTGGTGGCCAAGGTAAGCGGTCAAGTTGCACTTACGCCAGATGTAGATGAAGGTGACTACACCCTGATCGACAACAGCCTGAACACGCCCTTCGACCCAGAGGATCTGCAATCTTCCGCGCGCGGCACAGGTGTTGCCATAGGTGAAATCGGCCTGGCACTGGCCAAAGAATTCAGCCTTAGCGAAACCTCCCGCTTACTGGTGGGTATCACCCCAAAACGTCAGCAGGTAAAAACTATCGTGTACGACGCTCAGGTATCCACCTTTGACGAGGACGATATAGACGGCGACGACTATACAGTGACCACCGACACCACCAACCTGGATGCTGGCGTCACCTATATCACCGGCAATCTGCGTTACGGCCTAAGCATTAACAACCTGTCCGACAAATCCTTTAAAACCATCAATGGCGACAAGGTTGAGGTTAAGCGCCGCATGACCGCAGCCGTTGGCTATACCAAAGAGTGGCTCAGAACCGAACTGGCCATGGACCTGAATTCAACGCCAGCCTTTGGCCTGGATGGCGACACCCGCCTGGTCCACGCCGGCCTGGAGTTGTCACCTCTAAGCTGGATACAGTTGCGCGCAGGCCTGCAGCGCGATATGGAAAGCACCCTGCCAGACACCTACAGCTTTGGTGTTGGTCTGTCGCCCTTTGATGTTATTAATATCGACCTGGCCTATTTGACCGGGGATAAGGAAGTTGAAGGCGGTGCACTTCAATTAGGCTTGCGTTTTTAATTAGCCGTTATTACCGCAAAAATAATGCGCCTTAGGGCGCATTATTTTTTGTGTCATTTGCTTAGCAGCAATCGCTCCAGGCATGCATTAATATCCGCCTGTACTTGCGCCAGGGGTTGCCCTGCGTCTATCAGAGCGTAGCGCGCGGGCGCTGACATCTGGCGATCTTTATATGCCGCTCTTACCCGCTCAAAAAACGCCAGAGTTTCACTTTCAAACCTGTCCAGTTCACCCCTGGCCCTGGCTCGCGCCAGCCCTTGCTCCACCTCAATATCCAGAATCAAAGTAAGATCCGGGCGCAACTGCCCCTGAACCAATTGCTCCAGCTCGGCAATTACGGTGCGACTCAACCCTCTACCGCCCCCCTGATAGGCGTAGGTAGCATCAGTAAACCTGTCGCTCAACACCCAGGCGCCGCGCGCTAAAGCTGGTTTAATCAACTGCGTCAAGTGCTGCGCACGCGCTGCAAACACCAACAGCAGCTCCGCCGCCTCATCCACTGGCTCGGCGCGCTTGGCCAACAGCAGATTACGAATCTCTTCTGCAAGCGGGGTTCCACCGGGCTCGCGGGTCACTACCACCTCAATTCCTCGCGCCTGCAGCCAGTCCCGCACAAAGGCCAAATTGGTGCTTTTACCAACACCTTCTGTGCCTTCGATAGTTAAAAATTTACCCGGCTGCATATCTCAACCCAATCAAAAAAATTAATGAAATGAAAGATTCCTTCACTTTAAGTGAGCGCGTATCATAGCCGCTTTTCTGCCAGCGAGTGCAGAATACCAGCCGATTTACCTCTTTCGCTTGACCTCCAAGGGAGCATTAACATGATCACATTGCACACTAACTACGGCGACATCAGCATCGAACTGGATTTCGAAAAAGCGCCCAAAACAGCTGCAAACTTCAAACAATACGCCGAAGAAGGCTTCTATGACGGCACCATTTTCCACCGCGTTATCGATGGCTTTATGATTCAGGGCGGCGGTTTTAGCGAAGATTTCAAACAAAAAGAAACCCGCGAAGCCATTGAAAATGAAGCCGACAACGGCCTCACCAATGTGGCCGGCAGCATCGCCATGGCGCGCACCAATGACCCGCACAGTGCTACCGCACAGTTCTTTATTAACGTTAAAGACAATGGCTTCCTCAATCACACTGGCAAAAACTCCAACGGCTGGGGCTACTGTGTTTTCGGCAAGGTTACCGAGGGCATGGATGTAGTAAACAAAATCAAAGGCGTGAAAACCGGCAGCAAAGGTTTCCACCAGGATGTACCTAAAGAAGCCGTCATTATCCAGCGCGTTAGCATTGCCTAATTTTTGCGCATGACCCAGCTGTTTATTTCTGATCTGCACTTACATTCAGGGCGCCCGCAGTTAACGCGGGCGTTTTTTCAGTTTCTGCAGAATCGCGCCAGCAAAGCCGAGGCCCTTTATATTCTGGGCGATTTTTTTGATACCTGGATTGGCGATGACGACGATGCGCCCTTGGCCTTAGCGGTGATTGCACAGCTTAATCAACTCAGTAGTTCAGGCGTTAAGCTGTTTATCATGCACGGCAATCGCGACTTTCTACTGGGTGAAACCTTTGCCCAAAAAGCTGGCGCCCAATTAATTCCCGAGGGCAGCCTGGTAGAGGTTTGCGGTGAACCGACACTTCTGCTTCACGGCGATAGCCTTTGCACCAAAGATCTGGCTTATATGCAGTTCCGCGCACAAGTACGCAGCACTGAATGGCAAGCTCAGCTCCTGGCCCAGCCGCTGGCTGCACGCCGCGCCCTGGCGGCACAATTGCGCGCGCAAAGCCAAAGCATGAATAGCCTCAAGGCCGAAGACATAATGGATGTAACTCAGGAAGAAGTAGAAAAAGTCATGCGCGAGGCTGGGGTAAAGCGACTGATTCACGGCCATACTCATCGCCCCGCACGCCACCAATTTCAATTGGATGGCCAAGCGGCAGAGCGAATCGTATTAGGGGATTGGCACGATTTGGGCTGGTGCTTATCAGCAACAACCGCCAACCTAACCTTGGAAAGCTGGCCGATAAGCCAAGAGTAGATAATTTTTTGTAGCAGCTAGGAGTTTCTTTGTCCGGCCATAACCATCAAGCCAGCCACAATAATAAACACCGGCCACCAGGTCCACAGCGACAAGTTAAGCAAAAATAACAGCGCCAATATAACTATGGCACCGGCAGAGATAAGCGAGTTGGCTACCGCTGAGGACCAGCCAGATTTGCGGTAATTATTAAACGCAGACTGCAGCGGTGGTATAGCGGCTAGCAAAATAAACAGCGCCCACCAGTGCTGGAAATACAAAAATGCCCAGTCGAAACCCAGGTTTTTAGCCAGCAATAGCCCACCAATAATAATTATCGCCAGGCCAAGCGCCCAGTTTGAGCTTGATTCAACTTTATTCGATGACTCTTTAGCGGGGTCCTTAGCCGGCGCTGAGGCAGCTTTAGACTCATGACTAGTGGCTGAGCTTGTATTTTCCTTGTTTGACTCGTCAGACATATGTATTTCCCCTAAAACTCTGCTTTAGTTTTTTAACTGATTGGACGCAAATATTAATTCGCCGCACGAACCTGTTAAGCAGCCATAACCCCGGAGTGAAAACGAAACTCCTGGTCCTCGCCTTCAATTAAGGTTTTTTCTAACTCTAGAAACTGCCTTACTCGCGCAGAAATATCCGCACCTTCGGCAGCGCGCTTGGCCAGCTTTAAATAATCCTCGTAGTGGCGAGATTCGGATTTAAGCAGCGACAAATAGAATTTTTGCAGCTCGTCATCCAGGTGTGGAGCCAATTTGGCAAAGCGCTCACAGGAGCGAGCCTCAATAATTGCACCGATAATAAGAGTGTCGATATAGCGACCCGGCTCGTGGGTACGCACCAGCTTGCGCAACTCACCCGCGTAGCGGCCGGGGGTAATTTGATCATAGGCAATACCGCGCGCCTTCATCAAATCCATTACCTGCTCGTAGTGGCGCAACTCCTCGCGAGCGAGGCGCGACATTTTATGCATCATGTCAAAATCACCCACGTAGCGAAACATCAGCGTCAGCGCGGTTGAGGCTGCTTTCTTTTCGCAGTTGGCATGGTCCAACAATAACAATGACTGATTTTCCAAGGCGGCTTTTACCCAGGCATCAGGCGTTTCACACAATAAAAATTCACGAATATGAGCGAGTGGATCCATAACTATTTAATTTTGGCTAATCTTTTGAAGAGGTTTCCGGCGTTAAAAATACCGGGTTTATATAGCGATCATAATAGGCACATGAGAGCGCGTAATAATCCTTGTCGATAAAATCGCGGATCTCGCCAAGACTCAGACTATTTGCGGCGGGCAACAAGGCGATGCCGTATTCTGATAAATCATCAATTTGACTGGCCCCTGCACGCAACAAATCGAATATCCAACAATAGGCATTCTGCTCTTGTTTGAATTGAATCTGCTGGTGCTTTATTTGTGACAGCAGTAGCTGCTCATCCAGCACCACAAAAAAATTCTCTACTATCTGCGCTAAAAAGCCCTCAAGTCGCTGGGCAATAATTAACTTTTGCTCCTGGGTATAGGC
>CBIMZH010000189.1:0-5884 GCA_966248255.1 uncultured Cellvibrio sp. | reverse complement strand
GTTGCAGGTACTGGTAGCGCCTTAACTCGCACAGGTCTCACCGCAGCCACTACTAACTTCTCGCTGGTTTTCAATGACACCAGTTCTGATATGAGTGGCGTAAAAGTCGAGGGCGTTGGTAACTTTGCAGTTGGTACTGGCACCTTGGCTGCGGATCTCGGCATTGATGTGCAAGATGACGATGGTAATATCATGGGGCAGGCGGTTACTGTCGGCGCCACAGGTACAACCCTAAAAGATGGCGACATTTTGATTAATGGGGTATCCATTGGTGACGTTCTTTCTGGTGCTTCTGTTGCGGCGACTGCGGCAAACACTATTAAGGCAATCAATGACGTCTCAGCTCAAACTGGAGTGGTAGCATTTATTAACGCAACTGCCGGTTCAATCAGTCTGCGCTCCACCAGTGGTGACGAGATATCGGTAAAATACGGTGATAACGCCACTGCTGCAAACGTAGTTGCTTTCACCGGTCTGCAAGAGCGTAACTCTGCCTCTGGTACTGGTTCGGTAGCTAGCATTGATATCTCCACTGCTGCGGGTGCTCAGAAGGCCATTGGTATTATCGACAAAGCCATTGACCAGGTAAGCTCGACCCGTGCGGATCTCGGTGCGGTTAACAACCGTCTCGACTTCACCGTGTCTAACCTGGCAAACATCTCTGAGAAAACCTCAGCGGCTCGTTCACGTATCAACGACGCAGACTTCGCTAGCGAAACTGCCAACCTGAGCCGTGCACAGGTTCTGCAACAGGCTGCAACAGCGATGCTGGCGCAATCAAATGCCCGCCCACAACAAGTGTTGTCTCTGCTGAGATAATTCGGGTTTCTCACCTCCTTAAGCCAATGGCTAAGGAGGTGAGATTTAGTGAGGATTAAGTCATGAATGAAGTTACCAAAATAAATTTGGTACCGGCCCAGGTAAAAACTGGGGCGGTTTCTTCTGTGTCTGGCAGTTCTCAAGGTCAAAAAACCGGCAATGATTTGCCGCCTGCCGCCGAAGCGGCAAAATCCCGTCCACAGGAGAGGGTAGAGGCACAAGCCATGCAGGAGAAAATAACGGCTGCCGTTGCGCAAATGAATGAATATATTCAGGCTACTCAGCGCGATTTGCAGTTCAGTTATGACCAGGGTTCCGGTGAGACGATTGTTAAGGTTTTGGATCGCAGCACCCAAGAAGTTATTCGTCAAATTCCTGATGAAACCTTTTTGCGCATTGCCCAAAGTCTGAACAATGAGGAACCTTTAAGGCTGTTGAGCATAGAGGTTTAATCTGTTTAAAATCAATGCCTTACCTTGATTTTTCGGGTGAGGTGATTATCAAAGAGCGCCTCAGGGCGCTCTTTTTTTTGCGCGCTCACTGGTATTTTTTTTGTTAAATATTTTTCTGTTTATCGCTTTAGGCTTTTGCGTTTGCTAGCGGTTTCTCGCTAGAAATTCATGCTTTTGTTTGCATATTTATTCGCTAATTTTACCTGCTGGAAATCTCCTTTGAATTTTCCTGAATTGCTGTTGGCACAGTCCGTGCTCAGGGGTCATTAGGTGGCATTGTTTTGTTTGTGTTCTGCGTAACACAGCAAGGCCCGCCAAGAAGTTTCCATGGTACGCGATGATCATTTTGTCTTCGCTGTTCCTGAGCTTCACCAGTTGACTCTTCACAGTGTGTCTGTGGACAGGAACAATCATTAGGAGATTTATTATGCCTTTAGTCATTAACACCAATGTCGCTTCCTTGAATTCACAGCGTCAATTGATGAACTCAGGTAATGCACTTGATCGCGCGACCGAGCGTTTGTCCTCGGGCCAACGTATTAACTCTGCGAAGGATGATGCTGCTGGACTGGCCATCTCCAACCGTATGACATCTCAAATTCGCGGCTTGGACCAAGCAATTCGCAACGCCAATGATGGTGTGTCGCTGGTACAAACTGCAGAAGGCGCCATGCAGGAAGTTACCAACATTCTGCAGCGTATGCGCGAGCTTTCCATTCAGTCTGCCAACGGAATTTATTCCGATGCCGATAGGGGCACACTGAATGCTGAGGTTCAACAGCTTAAGAAAGAATTGGATCGTATTGCCGACACCACAACCTTTAACGGCCAGCCTCTGCTTGACGGTTCGCTGACTAAAACCAAGTTGCAGGTTGGTTCTGAGGCTTATCAAACCATCGACGTCAATATTGGCTCCTTCAGCACCTCGTCCCTGGGTGGTAGCTCGGGTGATATTGTGGGTGAGGCGACTACCGCTGGCTTAACTGACCTTACAGCGTTTGCCGGTGGAGATGAGTTGATAGTTAATGGTGTTGCCATCAGTCCGCTTGATACTGCAACGACGCTCAATGATGCCTTGGGTATTATGAATACCGATCTGGAAGGCAAGGGGGCTGAAGTTTCGTCTCTGGTTCAGGTAACTGCGGATGCGGTGGGCTCGGGTATCCTTCGTGCGGGTACAGATACTCTAACCCTCACCATGATTGATGGTGATGGTAACTCACAGACATACACGCTCACTGGTACTACATCGCTCAAAGAGTTGGTTGATAAAATCAACTCCGAAACAGGTATTGAAGCCAGCTTGAATGACAGTGGCAAGCTGGTGCTGACCGCAGAAGGCGCTACTTCAATTCAGGTTGATGATACAAGTTTAAATAACGCAGCTACTGGTTTGGCTGATGCAACAACCAATTTCTCGCTGGTATTTACCGATACTAGTACCGATAAAAATGGAGTAATCGTTGAGGCGGGTGCGGGTCTTACCGCTGCTGAGCAGGCGGCATTGGGTATCGACTTCCAGGATGCCAGTGGAAACCTGATAGGCGCGGCTGTAACCGCAACCACCGGCACCAATTTGGCTGAAGGCGACCTGATTATCAATGAAGTGCCCATTGGTGCTATCAATGCGGGTGCGTCGGCTGCCGCAACGCTGACCGAAGTGATAGATGTTATTAACAAGTCATCTGCACAGACAGGGGTAATTGCGTTTGTAGCGCCCGGCACTACCGATCAGCTTGCACTGCGCTCCACCAGTGGCCAGGAAATCTCCATTAAATATGGCGATACCGCCACTACGGCGGATATTTTGGCTGTTGTAGGTTTGCAGGAGCGTAATGCCACCGAAGGTGTGGGATCTGTAGCGGGTATTAATATTTCTACCGCCGACGGTGCCCAGCGCGCGATTGGCGTAATTGATAAGGCGCTTGACCAAATTAACGCTACTCGGGCAGATTTGGGTGCTATCAATAACCGCCTTGAGTTCACCATGTCTAACCTGGCGAACGTTTCGGAAAAAACATCAGCCTCTCGCTCGCGCATTGTGGACGCGGACTTTGCCGCTGAAACCGCGGCCTTAAGTCGAGCTCAGGTACTGCAGCAGGCAGCGACCGCCATGCTTGCGCAATCCAACGCCAGGCCGCAGGAGGTTTTAACACTGCTCCGAGGTTAAGGCGACTAGGGGGCCGGCAATTGCCGGCCTTTTCGTTTGGTTATTAACGCTTGTTCTTTTAATTGTTTGTGATCTAGCCCAAATTGTTTTTGCCATTCTGGTTGCCGGTGATCCCGCCAGCTATTTAGAAAGGTGGCAAAAAGGGCTAAAGTTTAATCTTTCCTTGCCGTTAAGTTTGGTGTTCAGCCGAATTTTTTGGAGCTAGCTATGGTTTCTTCAACCACCTCTACCACTGCCGCGACCGGGTCGAGTATCGTCAGCAGTTTGGGCGGGGGTTCAGGTATCGACTCTGCCGCATTGATTGACCAGTTGACCGAGTTAAGCTCGGCTGGCGATACCCAGCGCTTAACCACACGCAAAACAAGCCTGGAGACCCAGATCTCGGATTTTGGGTTGATGCGCAGCGCCATAGACAAGCTCAATACTGCAGTCCTGGCGCTGGCCAGTGCTGATACCTTTAATGCTAAAGCTGTTTCCATTCCTGATACTTCACTGTTAACCATTAACAAGCTGGGCGCTAATGCGGTTGCGGGCGACTATCGCTTGCAAGTAGATCAGGTGGCTCAGGCGCAATCCATCAGCTCAGGTGTTTTCAGCTCCACCAGTGATCCTGTGGGTAAGGGCACCCTAACCATTCGCTTCGGTGATTGGAGTAGTGATCTTTCCAGCTTTAGTGTGAACGCGGATGTCACTGGTGCCACCATTACCATTGATGACACTAATAACTCACTGACGGGTTTGCGTGATGCAATTAATAAGGCGGGTATAGGTGTTCAGGCGAGTATTGTCAGTGATGCTGGTGGTTATAAGTTGCTGCTTACTGGCCCCTCGGGGGCGACCCATGAGATGGAGTTGAGCGTAACTGAGGACGCTAGTTCCCCAGGCCTGTCGGCATTTGAATTTAATCAAACTACGCAAAACCTTGAGCAACAGCAAGAGGGCCTTGATGCCAAAATCAGGGTGAATGGCTTGTTGCTGACTCGCTCCAGTAACCATATGACCGACGTGATCGATGGTTTGGAGTTTGATATTTTTAATGCCTCAACCACAGAAACTGTCACGCTTAACATCTCACAGGATAAGTCTGCAGCCGAAACGGCCATTAGAGATTTTGTAGATGCTTACAATACTTTTTTGAGTGATACCTCCATCCTGGTTGGCTATGACGCCGAGAAAGAGGATTACGGCAGTCTTCGCCAGGATCCTTTGGCAAAAGGGTTATTGGCTGCTATAAAAACGGCTCTGGGTACACCTATTGCGGCTGCGCAAAGTGATTTTAATACTCTGGGCTCTATAGGTATTCGCACGAAAATTGATGGCACCCTGGAAATTATCGAGGATGGCACCAATACAGACTTTGCCGCTGCGCTGGCTAATCACTACGATGCTGTGCGCGATCTCTTTGTCCCTAAAACTTCTATAGATAACTCGAGCATTACGGTTAAGGGTTTTTCGTCTGCATCCCAGTCGGGCAGCTATGCGGTAAATATTACGACTCAGCCAGCTAAGGGCTATTTAAATGGCGATGTGCTGAGTGCTGGGTTTCCCTTGGATACTACCGGTAAGGACTACAGCTTTACTATTAGTGTTAATGGCGTGACCTCTAATACGATTAGCCTTCCATCTGGAAAAACTTACAACTCGGAAGCTGAGTTGGCCGCGGATTTGCGCGCGCAAATCAATCTTGATGAAAAGTTGAAAGCTGCAAAAGCGAGTGTGGCAGTTAGCTATAACTCTGTAGAAAATCGTTTTGAGTTTGTCTCCAATGACTATGGTGCCAGCAGCAAGGTGGATATCACCTCTGTCGGCGCTGATGCGGCTGAGCTTGGCTTGTCGGTGATGGCGGGGGTGCAGGGTGCTGATGTGGCGGGCACCATTGATGGTGTGGCTGCTTTCGGTTATGGCAATGTTTTACTGCCGGCGCTGGGCACTAAGGCTGAGGGTTTGCAGCTTATTGTTAATCCGGGCGCCACCAGTGCTACCTTGAATTTCTCTCGCGGTTTTTCCAGCCAGATGGCGACGCTTTTGGATACCTACACCAAGTCATCCGGGCTTATCAAAAATCGCGAGACAAACATCAATAAAGAAATCGCCAAGGTTGAGGATGATCAAACGGCGCTGGATCGCAGAACCGAGGCCTATAGGGCTCGACTACAAGCGCAATTCTCGGCAATGGAAAGTATTGTGCGCAGCCTCAATGCAACCAGTTCATCGCTGGATAACATTATTAACATCATGCCGTTTACGGCGAGCAGCAGCTAAGGGCTGATTAAGGGCAGGGATGCTGGAAATACAAGGATATTGGTGAGGCACTAGCTTTGTGCAAGACAGAAACAAAAAAGCCTTCCGGATAGGAAGGCTTTTTTGTTTTGGGGTAAACCCCTTAATAAGTGGCGGACCGGACGGGACTCGAACCCGCGACCTCCGGCGTGACAGGCCGGCA
>CBIMZH010000188.1:0-5893 GCA_966248255.1 uncultured Cellvibrio sp. | reverse complement strand
TCGCCACCCGCTCATGCAGATCGCTGGGTTCTATATCCAGGATGCGCTGGCTTTCGGACCTGGCTTTGCCACCGGCGTTTTCTACCAGCATGGCCATGGGGTTGCCTTCATAAAGCAGGCGCAGCTTGGCCGGTTGCTTGGGATTGCGGTTGTCGCTGGGGTACATAAAGATGCCGCCGCGGCTCAGCACCCGGTGCACATCGCCAACCATGGCGGCGTTCCAGCGCATGTTGTAGCGTTTGCCGCGGGGGCCGGTTTCGCCCAGCAGCAGGTCGTCGACATAGCGTTTGAAGGGCGCGCTCCAGAAGCGTTGATTGGCCATATTCACCGCAAATTCCTGGGTCTCCCGGGGCACCAGCAGCTGCTCCTGCGTGAGCAGATAGCTGCCGTGGGTGACATCCAGGGTGTAGCAGCGGGTGGGCCCGCCGGTGCTCATCACCAGCAGGCTGGAGGAGCCGTAGAGCACATAGCCAGCCGCCAACTGGTTGCGCCCTGGCTGGCAAAACTGCAGCGGGCTATCGACGGGCACATCCTTACGTGCCGGGAAAATGGTAAAGATGGTGCCTATCTGCCCATTAATGTCGATATTGGAGCTGCCATCCAGTGGGTCAAAGGCCACCAGGTATTTGCCCTCGGGATTGCCCACCACCGAGTTGTCTTCCTCCTCGGAGGCAATGGCGCAGACATCCGGCTCGCCGAGCAGCAGGCTTTTAAGCAGCTGATTGGCGACTACATCCAGTTTCTTTTGCGTTTCACCCTGGATGTTTTCATCCAGGGTGGAACCGAGCACACCGGCCAGGGCGCCCTGGCCAACGCGAAAGGCGATCTCTTTGGTGGCCGCCAGTATGGTGCGAATAACGGTAACCAGTTCCGGCGCCACCTGATCCTGGCGCAGGGTGGGGACAAGACGTTGCATAGACTTACCTGTAGCTGTTAACGGCGTTGAGATCGGTGAAGGATTGCTTGAGGCGCGCGATCATCGACTCCTCACCTTTGCGCAGCCAGACGCGCGGGTCGTAGTATTTTTTGTTGGGCTTGTCGTCGCCCTCGGGGTTGCCAATTTGCCCTTGCAGATAGGCCTGGTTGGCTTCGTAGAAGTCTTTAACGCCTTCCCAGAACGCCCATTGGGTGTCGGTATCTATGTTCATTTTGACCACGCCGTAGCTGATCGCCTCGCGGATTTCCGACTGCGCCGAACCTGAGCCGCCGTGGAACACAAAATTGAGGCTGTGGGCGGGCAGGCCGAATTTCTCGCTGACGTAATCCTGGGAGTTTTTGAGGATCACCGGGGTGAGTTTGACATTGCCAGGCTTGTACACGCCGTGCACATTGCCAAAGCTGGCGGCTATGGTGAAGCGGTCGCTGATGGCGCTCAAGCGCTCATATGCATAGGCCACATCTTCCGGCTGGGTGTAGAGCGCGGCATTGTCCATGCCGGTGTTGTCGACGCCATCTTCCTCGCCGCCGGTGCAGCCGAGTTCGATCTCCAGGGTCATGCCCATTTTGCTCATGCGGCGCAGATAGGCTTCGCAGATCTCGATGTTTTCGTGCAGCGGCTCTTCCGACAGATCGATCATGTGCGAGCTGAACAGGGGCTTGCCGGTCTGGGCGAAGTGGGCTTCGCCGGCATCGAGCAGCGCATCTATCCAGGGCAGGAGTTTTTTCGCCGCGTGGTCGGTGTGCAGAATCACTGGCACGCCATAGGCAGCGGCCACTGTGTGCACATACTGGGCGCCGGCGATGGTGCCGAGAATGGTGCTATCCAGCGCGCCGGGCAGCTTGAGGCCCTTGCCCGCGTAAAAACTGCTGCCGCCGTTGGACAGCTGCACTATCACCGGCGAGTTGCACAGGGCGGCAGCTTCAAGCACGGCGTTAATGGAGTTGGTGCCCACTACGTTGACCGCAGGGTAGGCACAGCCATGTTGTTTGGCGTGGTGAAATAGGGTTTGAAGTTGATCGCCGGTGGCGACGCCGGGTGAAACCAAAGTGGCCAGGTTGCTCATGGTTGATTCCTAAATTGCTGCTGATGTCGTGGTTGGTATTTCCCTAAATAACGCGCTCTCTCGACGCGTTTTATACGGCTATATTGCCGTTTTTTATGCCATTGCCTGTTCCGAAGCCTGTTCGCAAATTGCGAGAAAGTGGCCCGGATCCAGGCTTGCACCACCGACGAGTAAACCGTCTATATCTTTTTGCGCCAGAAGTTCGCGCGCATTGGTTTTGTTCACGCTGCCGCCGTACAAAATGCGAATCCGCTGGGCGGTGTTGCGATCAAAAATATCCGCCAGTTGCGCGCGAATAAATTCATGCACTTGTTGCGCCATGGCCGGGGTGGCGGCCAGGCCAGTGCCTATCGCCCACACGGGCTCATAGGCGACACAGAGGTCGCGGTCGCCGCTCAGGTCAATATCTTCCAAGCCTTCCTGCAGCTGCTGTAGCAACACTGCCTCGGTGGTGCCCTGCTGGCGCTGGTCTTTGTCTTCGCCCACGCAGAGCACCGGCAGCAAGCCCTGACTCAAGGCGGTGCGCACCTTGATCTGGCAGCCCAGGTTGCTCTCGGCAAACATGGCGCGGCGCTCTGAGTGGCCAATCAGGCACAGCGAGCAGCCGGCTTGCTTGAGCATTTGCGCCGAGGTTTCACCGGTATAGGCGCCGGATTCGTAGCGGCTGACGTTCTGGCTGCCAATCTGCAATTCGGAGAACTGCAAAAAGGTCATCATGTCGCGCATATACAAATAGGGCGGGCAAATGGCGATCTGGGCGTCGAAATGCTTGCCGATAAACGAGGCTACCGAGGTGCAAATCAGGTCCAGGCCGCCATTCAGCTTCCAGTTGGCGATAACAATAGGCTTGCGTTGTTTCATTTTGTCTCTCGTTTATTGTCGTATTAGCCAGGCGCACGCGCGGACGCGGATTCGTCCTGCGGATCGCCGCCAAAGCCGTAGTAGGTATAGGTAAAGGGTAGCTCGCTGCGCAGGCGCGATTGTGTGGATAGAGACATATCCTGCGCAAGGGAGTTAACACCCTTGGCTGCTTCTCTACACAGCATAGACTCGCACACCAAAGGTTGGGCGGCGGTGGAGCTGATTGTGGTTTGGGTATTCATGGTTTGGCACCTCGCTGGTTGCGTCAGGGAGAGAGGTGACCGGAGTTTTTTGCCGTTGCGGGAGCTTCTGAAGAGCTATCTGAGTTGATACTACCGATTCGATACTCATCTCACAATAGCGGAGCGAAATATTTTTACTAATATGGGTGAAAATATGAGGTTAAAACCACCAATATGTCGGTGAAACTTGTTGTAAACGTTTCGTTACATGGCGCGCAAAAAATGTAAACGGTTACATTTTTGTGGATTCGACCCGCGACTGGGGCGCCTGGTTTTGGTAGACGGCATAGCCGTTTTTACCCTGGTGTTTAACCGCGTACATCGCCTGGTCTGCGTGTCGGCGCAGGGTCATCTCGCTATCGCCATGCTCGGGGTAACTGGCGATGCCAATACTCATGCCCAGGCTTTCCAGCTGCCCCGGCTGCACCTCTATGGGCGCCTGCTGGCGGCTGAGTATGGCGCTGGCGATAGCCTCGGCGCGGGGGATGTGATCGGTGTTCTTCAGCAAAATTAAAAACTCGTCGCCGCCCAGGCGCGCCACCAGGTCGCTTTCGCGCACCTGCTGCTGCAACCGCTTGGCGATCTCGCGCAGTACCCGGTCGCCGGCATCGTGGCCGTAGCTGTCGTTGATGTATTTAAACCGGTCCAGGTCGATCATGAGTATGACAAAGCCTTTGCCATTGGCCTGCGCCTGACGGATTTGCAGGTTAATGGCCGATTCTATGGCCTGGCGATTGGCCAGCCCGGTGAGGCTGTCTTTTTCCGCCTGGCGCCTGGCTTTGTCCTCGGCCAGTTTGCGCTGGGTGATGTCGTACATCACCCCTTCAAGCATGGGCTTGTCCTCGCGCTTGCCCGCCGGGGAGAAAATACAGTGCAGCCAGCGCTCTGGCTCGGCTGGCTTAGGTTCCAGGCGAAAGTCGCCGGAGCAGGGGCGGCGGCCAATCTGCGCCAGCTGTAGCAGCGAGCGCACCTGATCGGGCACCGCAAACACCTGTTCGATATTCAGTGTCGATTCCAGCTCCTGGGGCATTTGCGTGAGACGGTAAAAGGCCGGGTTGGCGGTGACCAGCTGGCCATTGTCCTGTACCAGAAAGATGCCCGCACTTGAGTCTTCAAACAGGCCGCGAAAGCGTGTCTCCAGCAGCTCGACCCGGTGGCGCAGCTGGCGCTCCTCGTCGAGCATGGTTTCCAGGGTAATCAGCAGGTTGTTGATATCGCTGACCAGCAGGCCAATTTCATCGCCGCGGTGGCGGCTCAGCCACTGCAGGCGGCTGCCATCGCCGGGGGTGATCTGGTGCAGGCGGTTGGATAACTGCGCCAGCGGCCGCGACATCATCCAATAGACCATCAGCATGACCAGCAGCGCCACAAACGCGGCCAGGGCGGCCAGGCTGGCGGTATTGACCAGGGCGGCGTCGCGCGCGCGCAGGGCAATTAATGGCAGATTGGCGACCACCGTCAGCTGGCCGACTGTCTCCTCCTCGGCAAAGGGCGACTTAAGCTCCAGGCTGATGGTTTCTGCGGCGGCAGTTGCGCTTTTACCCTGGTGGCCCAGCTGCTCATTGCTGGCGCGAATACTCGCGCCCTCCACTATGTCGTTTTCCACCAGGCCTTCAACCACCTGCTGCGCCAGCTCGCGATTGCCAACATAGGCGGCTATAGCGGCGGGCGCGCGCACTGTTGCCAGCAGCTGCTGCACCGAGCGGCGGCTGTCACTGAGCGAGTTCTGGTAGATGTGTTGGTAGAAAAAATAGGAGGAGCCCAGCACCAGCAACAGCGCGGCAGCGGCGACACTGAGGGAGACGCGAATGTGCAGACTGTTGATTTTCATGGGCTGTCGGATAACTCCATAACCACTTTGACGCTGGCGGGCAACGCCTGGCGCGGCACATAGCCTATGGCTGAGGGGCTGGCAGTTACGGCGCGGATCATCGCCTCACTGCTCTGCTGCTGCCTGGGTGGCGACATGCGCCCGGCAAATATCAATGTAGCCCAATAAGCGTCCACCTGGGCTTCGGACTTGCCGGTGAGTGCCAGGTAAAAGGCTTTGCGCTCCGGGCTGCCGCTGGCGAAATCCAGGGTTTGCGCCGGCAGGCCGCCGGGAAAGGCGGCAACCCGGCCCATAAACAGGTCGACCACCTGGCGCTTATCCAGGCTGCTGGTGGGATTGGCGGCGTTGACTATCACCAGCGTATCGGCATTGAGCCAGGGGCTCAGCGCCAGCAACACACAGAGGAGTATTAACCTGGCCATTAGAAAATCGCATCCCATGACAGGCTGAGAACACGCGAATCCTGCGCGTCTTCCTCGACCTGGCCGCGCGGCAGCCAGAGGTTGCTGCCGCTGGCGCTGAAGTCAATTTGATTCAGCTGCAGTTTAAGCGCCATACGCGGCGCAAAATCCCAGCGCAGGCCCAGACCCCAGCTGCGTTGATCCAGCCGGGCGCTGTTGAGGAGTGTGTTGAGCTGCAGGTTAATGGCCTGCAGCTGGCTGTTGAGGGGTTCGGGATAACCCTGGGGCGGTGCCAGGGCAATCGCTTGGTTGAGTGGCTGAGCGCGGCCGCGGTTGAGGTACACCAGCCAGGGGCCAAAATGGCGGCCCAGACTGAGGTAGTAAAGGCGGCTGTCGGCGATCAGCGAGGATTGGCTGCGCAGCGCAATCAACTCGCTTTGCAGCCACCAGTGGCGGCTGTCGTAGCCCAGGCCCAGCTCCTGATAGGAGAAGTGGCTGTCCTTGGTGGATACGCGCTCGGCCAGTGCGCTCGCCTCTGGCCAGACAGGTGCAAGC
>CBIMZH010000187.1:0-5899 GCA_966248255.1 uncultured Cellvibrio sp. | reverse complement strand
CGAGGAAGTTGCCCGAGTAGAACTGCACACCCGGCTCCTGGGTGAAGACTTCCAGTACGCGGCCGCTGGCCAAGTCCTGTGCGCGCGCTGCCAGGGTGAGCGCCTTGTACTCGGCCTGGTTGATGATGTAGTTGTGATCGTAACCAGGGCCGCGCTCGATCTGCACTTCGTCGGCGTCTATGCGCTCGCCAATTAAATGCGGCTCGCGGAAATCAAAGGCAGTGCCGGCCACCGGGGTGTAATCGCCCAGGGGAATTTGGGTGTCGTCCACGGCGTTAAAGTGATCGGCAAAAATTTGCATCTGCTGGCCGAGAATATCGCCCTCGCCCGCCAGGTTGAAATAGGTGTGCTGGGTGAGGTTTACCGGCGTGGTTTTATCGGTGGTGGCGCTGTAGTCAATAACCAATTCATCTTCGTGGGTGAACTGATAGGTCACAGTCACATCCAGATTGCCCGGATAGCCCTGGTCGCCATCTTCGCTGAGCAGGTGCAATTTAAGCCCTGGGCCTTTGGCATCTTCACAACTGCTAATGCTCCAGGCTTTTTTATCAAAACCCTGAACACCGCCGTGCAAATGGTTGGCGCCATTGTTAATCGCCAGTTGATAGTCCACACCATTCAGGCTGAACTTGCCCTTGGCAATACGGTTGCCCACGCGGCCAATCAACGCACCAAAAAATGGGCCATTGGTCAGGTAGGGCTCCAGAGTTTCAAAACCCAAAACCACATCCGCGAGCTGACCATTTTTATCGGCCACCCACCACTGGGTGATGATGCCGCCAAAGTTGATCACACTGATGCGGCTGCCGCGCGCATTGGTGAGGGTGTATTCGCTAATGGCTTCGCCCGCAGGTGTAGTGCCAAAGGGTTTGGAGGTAATTGCCGCAGTTGTGCTCATTGTAGTTCTCTCTAGTGGTACATCCGGTTTGCCGCACCAGGGCGGCAAACCTTAGTTGGAAATATCGTTGGCAAGATCCTGGCCAAAATCGGGGAAGCCCTCGCTGGTCCACTGCAGTGGGCGCACAAAGGTGTGGCGATTGGGGTCGGATAAAGGATTGCCGTCCAGCTGTTGGGTGACGCGCGCATGATATACCAGCAATGGCGTTTTACCATCTTCCGCCAGGGTAAAACTGTTATGGCCGGGGCCAAAGCGCTTAAGCTCAGGGTTGGTAAAAAAGATCGGGGTGGGCGATTTATGCCAACTGGCCGGGTCGAGCAAATCGGCATCGGCATTGGCCCAGACCAGGCCCACAGCATAGCGGTCGTCGGTGGCGCTGGCGGAGTAACTGACAAAGATCTTGCCCTCATGTTCAATTACCGCCGGGCCCTCATTTACCTTATAGCCCAGCACTTCCCAATCCAGTGTAGGGCGAGTGATTTCGGTTTCCTGCTTGCCCACCTGGGTGGGGCTGTCGAGGGTAGCTATATAAAGCGCCGAGTTAAACAGACCCTCTGGGTCGCGCTGCGCCCAAATTAAATAGCGCTGGTTGTTATGGGCAAAGCTGGTGGCATCCAGGGAGAAAGAATCCCGTGCGGTTTGTACTCTGCCCAGCTCCTGCCAGTTGCCCGCCATAGGGTCTTCGCTGGCATTTGTCAGCACATACATACGAATCTGGCCGCGACGGTTGGCATCGCCTGCAGCAAAGTAGATGTACCAGTTGCCATTAAACCTGTGCAGCTCCGGCGCCCAAATGGTATCGCTGAGCGGGCCGCTGGCGTGTTTGTGCCAGATCACTTGAGATTCGGCGGTGGCCAGGCCTTTAATGCTATCGGCGGCGCGCAGTTCTATGCGATCAAACTCGGGCGCTGTGGCGATAAAGTAGTAGCGGCCGTTGTCACCGCGCACAATTTGCGGGTCGGCGCGCTGGGGGATTAACGCCGGGGGAATAATCTGGCTTTGTACCTGAGCCTCTGTTTGAAGCTCCACTTGCGTCTGCTGCTGTTGCACCTGGATAGGCGCATCCACTTTTCCGCAAGCCGCAATCATGGTCAGGCTCGTGAGACCTGCGCCGGCCAGCAGTGCGCGGACAAGCAGCCTTGAGCCATTAAAAGGTCTTGAGCCAAAAAACGAATTTGCGCCTAAAAAAAGAGGCATGAGTGCTCCTTAATTGTTCAGTGTTATTGTTAAAGGAGTAATATTATATTACATTTTGAAATTCCCAAGCCGATTTACACAATATAACCGGGCAAGGCCATAATTTAACGGCCGCTAGCCCGCGCTTAAGAGACTCGCTCATGTTCTACCAACAGACCAAACGCTTTTTTTCCCGCCTCGCTCTGGGCGGTCTAGTCCTTGCCAGCCTCGGCTGCCAGGCGCGCCAGGTGGATGTACACGACCCAGTCATGGCCCGCGAGGGCGACACCTGGTACCTGTTTAGCACCGGCCCCGGCATTACCATCTACAGTTCCAAGGATCGCATCCACTGGCAGCACGCCGGCCGCGCCTTTGCTACCGAGCCCAGCTGGGCCAAGCGCGTATCGCCCAGCTTTAACGGCCACCTCTGGGCGCCAGATGTCAGCTTCCATAACGGCAAGTATTACCTCTATTACTCGGTCTCCGCCTTTGGCAAAAACACCTCCGCCATTGGCCTGACCATCAATAAAACCCTGGACCCCAAATCCCCCAATTACGCCTGGGAAGATCAGGGCATAGTGATTGAATCTGTACCCCACCGGGATTTTTGGAACGCCATAGACCCAGCGGTTATTGAGGACGAAAAAGGCCAGGCCTGGATGAGCTTTGGCTCCTTCTGGGGCGGCTTAAAGCTGTTTAAGCTCAATGCCGACTGGACCAAGCCTGCCGAACCCCAGGAGTGGTACACCTTGGCCAAGCGCGAACGCGGCGCCTTTGAAGATGAGAGCAAAGCCGGCAGCGCGCAAATAGAGGCGCCGTTTATCTGGAAAAAAGGCGATTACTACTATCTGTTCGCCTCCTGGGGCCTCTGCTGCAAAGGCCCGGATTCCACCTACCACCTGGTGATGGGCAGAGCCAAAAGCCTGACTGGCCCCTACCTGGATAAAGACGGCAAAGACATGGCCGAGGGCGGCGGCAGCATTATCCTGCAGGGCAACGAGCGCTGGCGCGGCCTGGGCCACAACTCCGCCTACACCTGGGACGGCAAAGACTACTTAGTACTGCACGCCTATGAAACCGCCGACCACTTTTTACAAAAAACCAAGATTCTAAATATCAGCTTTGGCGCCGATGGCTGGCCGCAGGTAGACCCCAGCGAGCTGGACAGCTACCAGAGCGTCCTGGTCGAAAAGAATTAATCGCCGGTTATTAATAGCAAACCGCTGGTTATGCGGTTTGCGTCTTTCCCCTGGCGTCAGCCCCCAGCTAGGCTAAATGAATCAGCCATAGCCATTGGGGGCACCCCATGAACGCCGACCTACTGCGCAAAGTACAGCAAGAAATACAGCAAGAAGAACAGCGCGAAACCGCCCAGGAGCTGGCGGAAATCACCCGCCTGGCACAGGAGATGGGCCGCCGCCTGGCCAACGAAACCCATGGCGAGCTCTATGATGAAGTGCGCCTTATGCTCAACCTGCTGCATCAAACCCGCGCCCAGGCCGACCTGATTAACAGCCACCTCAACGCCAATTATTTATCGGAAGAGCGCGCCAAGCTGTATTTGCATCATTGACCTGCCCTCACGCCCAGAAGCTGCAAACCCCCATAGATCTCAACTCTTAAATCGATACCTCAAGCCTCTTCCGGATACCTCAAACAGAGGATGACGCTGGCGCCAAGCGGCTTTTACAATGGCGCTTTTATAATGACGCCTAGGGCTTAATTTCCGCCCATTAATAAGCATTCAGATAAGGGAAAGTGCCCTGTGAAATCCTTGAGTTCCCCCCTGCTTTTCGCCGCCTGCCTGTTGCTTGGCAGTTGCGGTTCCGGCTCCAACGCCAGCAAGCCCACAACACAAACTCCGGATAGCCGCAGCCCCTCGGTGGCGCGCCAGTGGAATGATGTCGTGCTGCAAGCCATTCGCATCGACCGGGTGCGGCCGCCGGTGCAGGCGCGCAACCTCTTCCATATTGGCGCCGCCAGCTATGACGCCTGGGCGGCTTATGCGCCGCTTAAACTCGAAGGCAGCCGCCCCGCCACTTATCTGCTGGGGCGCAGCCTTAACGGCTTTAGTTGCCCGCTAAATGTCACCCTTAAAAGTGATGACCCGCAACTGGCGCGGGAAGAGGCCATCAGCTACGCCAATTACCGGCTGATTAAACACCGCTATCAGCAATCGCCCGGCTATGCGCAAACCCTGGCCCAGGCAGATGCACTTATGGCCAGCCTGGGCTACTCCACCGATTACACCTCCACCAACCTGGCCAACCAGTCGCCAGCCGCACTGGGTAATTACATCGCCCAGTGCTACATCAACTATGGCCTGCAGGATGGCAGCAACGAGGCGGGCAGCCACGCCAGCCAGCACTATCAGCCGGTTAACCCGCCCATAGCGCCCTTTTTGCCGGGCAACCCCGACATTGTGGATATGGACCGCTGGCAGCCCATCAGCCTGGAGCAGTTTGTCGATCAGGGCGGCAATGTCATTACCAACGGCGCCGCCAGTTTTGTGGCCGCCGAATGGGGCGACCTGCTGCCGTTCGCGCTAACTGACAGCGACAAGCACACCTATGAACGCGCCGACGGCCAGTATCAGGTGTACCTGGACCCGGGCGCGCCGCCAAGCATCAGGGATGTAGACCCAAGCAATTACCAATGGACCTTCCAACTGGTGGCCGAGTGGTCCTCGCAGCTGGACCCCAATGATGGAGTGATGATTGATATCTCCCCCGCCAGCCTGGGCGATACAGCGGCGCTACCCACCACCTTTAGCGACCACAAGTTTTTTTACGATTTGCACAGCGGTGGCGCCTCCGAGCAGGGCCACAGGCTCAACCCCAAAACCGGTTTGCCCTATACCCCCCAGCTGGTGCCTCGCGGCGACTACACCCGGGTACTGGCGGAGTTCTGGGCCGATGGCCCCACCTCGGAAACGCCGCCCGGCCACTGGTTTTTGCTGTTCAATACCGTCAGTGCCGATGCCCGCTTGAGTAAACAATTCCGCGGCCAAGGCGTAACCCTCGGCCCGCTGGAATGGGATGTGAAAGGTTACTTCGCCCTGGGCGGCGCCATGCACGATGCCGCCATTGCCTCCTGGGGCGTTAAGGGTTGGTACGATGCGGTGCGCCCGCTCTCGGCGATTCGCGCCATGGCCGATTTGGGCCAGAGCAGTGACCCCAGCGCCGCACACTACAACCCGCAAGGCATTCCCCTGGACCCGGGTTACATAGAGCTGGTGAAGTTTGGCGACCCGCTTTCCGGCACCTATAACGAGAACGTAGGCAAAATTAAACTGCTCGCCTGGCGCGGCCCCACGGCGATTACCGATCAAGCCACAGATACGGCGGGTGTCGGTTGGATACTGGCGGAAAACTGGTTCCCCTATCAGCGCCCCAGCTTTGTCAGCCCGCCTTTTGCCGGCTATGTCTCCGGCCACTCCACCTTCTCCCGCGCGGCGGCGGAAGTGCTTACCGCCTTTACCGGCGACGAATACTTCCCCGGTGGCCTGGGTGAATTCAGCGTGAAGAAAAACGAATATTTAGTATTTGAAGAGGGGCCAAGCGTGGACCTGAGGCTGCAGTGGGCCACTTACCGGGACGCGGCCAACCAATGCAGCCTGTCGCGTATTTGGGGCGGCATTCACCCGCCGATGGATGATATTCCCGGGCGCCTTATGGGCGAGCAAATCGGCCAGCGCGCGGTGGATTTTGCCGAGGGATATTTTAACGGGGAGAAATAAATAGCCGGTTATCGCATTCTGAGTTTGACGGCAGGATTGTTGTTGCGAAACCCTCAAGTCAGGGATGACTTGAGGGAGCTACAGGG
>CBIMZH010000186.1:0-5912 GCA_966248255.1 uncultured Cellvibrio sp. | reverse complement strand
CGCGCTCCAGTCGCTATGTGCAGATTCGCATTTTGGTAAGGGATACGCGCCTGGCTAAAGATATCTCCCACCCACTGGTTAAACTTGCGCAGCGGCTCTCCAGCAAAATTGAAATTCGCAAAGTCACTCAGGAGCCGGAAAAAAACGAGCGGGAATTTTTGTGTGCTGACGATCAGTGGCTGGTGTATAAAAACGATTTTCAGGTGTATCACGGTTTTGCCAATTACGCCGCCTGGCAAGAGGTAAAGCGACTGCGCGAAGATTTTAACTATTTGTGGGAATACGGCGAGCCAGAACCAGATTTTCAGCGGCTTTATATTTAATCCGCATACAGGCGTTTTGCTGAATTAGCCAAACGTCCATCATCACCAGACCAAGCCAATTCCGCTTCGACAAGTTTACAGCGGCATATGTTAGCAAGCCCCGCCATTTCTAGAGCCCAAGATCGAAACAGCGAAATTGTTTAGTTTTTGTGTCCATTGGTTACACCTACCGCAAATATTGGTTAAAAAGCCCTGAAAAACGCCAGTTTAGTGTTGCTGATTCAATTTTTATCCGATATATATAGCGCGAAACCGCTAGAGCGCTGTTTTTAGCCTATAAATATAGGGGTTTTCGCATAACAGCTGTAACTAGAGCCAGTCTCAGTTTGATTGTATGCGGTTAAAACATAAACAATTTTCCAACCTATTCGATACAGGGAACCAACCATGGCCGCCAAAAAAGCACCAGCTGCCAAACCAGCAGCTAAACCTGCAGCCAAAGCCGCCGCTAAAAAAGCACCCGCTGCCAAGCCAGCCGCTAAAGCCGTAGCTAAAAAAGCTCCAGTTGCTAAAAAAGCACCAGCTGCCAAACCCGCTGCTGTGAAAAAAGCGCCCGCTGTAGTTAAGCCAATTGCTGAGCGCCAAAACAAAACCCAAATGGTTATGCAAATTGCCGAAGCTACCGAACTGAACAAAAAACAAGTTCAGGCAGTTTTGGATGAGCTGACCAACATCATCGAAGGTCACATCAAGAAGAAAGGCGTAGGCGAATTCGTTCTGCCAGGCCTGCTGAAAATTACCACTGTGAAGAAGCCAGCTACCAAAGCGCGCAAGGGTATCAACCCCTTCACTGGCGAAGAAGTTACCTTCAAAGCCAAACCAGCCAGCACCTCTGTAAAAGTGCGTCCGTTGAAAAAGCTGAAGGAAATGGCTGTTTAAGCTGCCAAACCTTTAATGCAATAAAAAACCCGCATTTTTGCGGGTTTTTTATTGCCTGAGAGTTTTAAACAATTACTTTTTAAAAGCTCTCGTAGTAAATATTCACGCCATTAAATTAGCGCTTAACGCAATTTAAATCCCTCGCCCACCAGGGCATTTTGCAAACTTTTCACCAGCGCAGCAAAGGCCTCGGCTTCATAGGCTTTAAATGGCACTTTGCCCCAAATGGGCTGAGGCCAGGCGGCATCGTCAGTAAATCTGGCTATGTGATGTAGGTGCAACTGACGCACCACATTCCCCAGAGCCGCCACGTTCATTTTGTGCGCATCAAACAGGCTGGTCATCACCTCGGACAAACGGCAGGATTCGCGAATCAGCTGCAACTGGTCCGCCTCATCCAAATGGTGGATTTCAAACACATCCTCCCGCTTGGGCACCAGAATACACCAGGGGTAATTGGCATCCTTACTGATCAGCAGCAAGGACAACGCAAATTCGCCAATAACAACGGAATCTTCTGCCAGGCGGGGATGAAGTTCAAACATAGGGATCACCTTCAACTAAATATTGTTTTAGCGCAATCACAGGTACAAGAATGACTGGATTGCCTTGATCAGGAGCTATACCTACAGGCTTAGCCGCCGTAGAATAAGCGCTTTTCAACCCCAGATTATAGCCAACAAGAAGTCCCTATTATGCGCTCCAGCCGTTTTTTAATTGCCACCCTCAAGGAAACTCCTGCAGATGCAGAAGTGATCAGCCATCAACTTATGCTGCGTGCGGGTATGATCCGCAAAATGGCATCTGGCCTCTACAACTGGCTGCCCATGGGCCTGCGCGTACTGCGCAAAGTGGAAAAAGTTGTGCGCGAGGAGATGAACAAGTCCGGCGCTATGGAAGTACTTATGCCGGTGGTGCAGCCCGCTGAGCTCTGGGAAGAATCTGGCCGCTGGCAGCAGTATGGCCCAGAATTGCTGCGTATTAGCGACCGCCACGACCGCCCCTTCTGCCTGGGCCCCACACACGAAGAAGTCGTTACCGACCTGGTGCGCAATGAGCTGAAAAGCTACAAACAGCTGCCCGCCAATTTTTACCAAATTCAAACCAAATTCCGCGATGAAATTCGCCCACGCTTTGGCGTAATGCGCTCGCGCGAATTTATTATGAAGGACGCCTACTCCTTCCACCTGACTCAGGAGTCCCTGCAGGATACCTATGACGTGATGCACGCGACTTACTGCAGCATCTTCTCCCGCCTGGGCCTGCAATTCCGCCCGGTACTGGCGGACACAGGCTCCATAGGCGGCGCCTTCTCTCACGAATTCCACGTACTGGCCGACAGTGGCGAAGACGATATCGTATTCAGCAATGGCAGTGACTACGCCGCTAACATTGAAAAAGCTGAAGCCCTGCCCCCCGCAGGCAGCCGCCCTGCCCCTTCACAGGTAATGAAAGAAGTGGCCACACCGGGCAAACACAGCATCGAAGAGGTTTGCGCATTCCTCGCTGTTGATGCCAAGCAAACGGTCAAGACGCTGATCGTTCTGGGCGCTGTGCGCGAAGACAAAACCCAGCCACTGGTTGCCCTGGTACTGCGCGGTGATCACGAACTGAACGAAATTAAAGCGGAAAAACTTACCGGTATTGCCGCGCCACTCACCCTTGCCCCAGAGGCGCGCATTAAAGCCGAGTTGGGCGTATCGATTGGCTCTATAGGCCCCGTGGGTTTGAACATTCCCATGATCGTCGACCACTCAGCCGCTCACCTGGCTGACTTTGTTTGCGGCGCCAACAAAGACGGCGTCCACCTGACCGGCGTTAACTGGGAGCGCGATGAGAAGGCGCCCCTGGTTGCCGATATCCGCAACGTCATAGCCGGTGACCCAAGCCCCTGTGGCAAAGGCACTCTGGATATTAAACGCGGTATTGAGGTGGGCCATATTTTCCAACTGGGCACCAAATACTCCGAGGCCTTAAAAGCACGCGTGCTGGACGAAGGCGGCAAAGAGCAAACCATGATTATGGGCTGCTATGGCATTGGTGTTACCCGCGTGGTGGCTTCGGCGATTGAACAGAACTTTGATGAGAACGGCATTATTTGGCCGGACAGCATTGCACCTTTCCATATTGCCCTGGTGCCAATCAACAAAGCCAAATCTCAAGCCGTAGCCGACAAGTGCGAGCAACTTTATAGCGAACTTCAAGCCGCTGGTTTTGATGTGCTGTTTATGGATGACGACAAGGCGCGCCTGGGCGTTATGCTGGCGGATACCGACCTTATGGGCATTCCGCACCGCATAGTGATAGGCGATCGCGGCCTGGAAGCAGGCACCATCGAATACAAAGGTCGTCGCGATGCCGAGAAGCAGGAAGTGGCTGCCGCCGAGATTGTTGAATTCCTTAAAGCGCGAATTCACATCTAAATAAATCGTTTAAATTCAGTATGAAAAAAAGCCCGCCCCGAGTAATCTGGGCGGGCTTTTTATTTGACTAGCGCTTTACCACTAGTTGCCCGTCAAGGCATCGGCAAAACCTTGCAATGCAGGCTTGGGTTGGAAGTTATCATCAAACAACAGCGGGAATTCGCGCGCGCTGGAAGTATTTAACCAGCTGTCCGCATCCCAAATACCCCACACAGTAATACCACCGCGCTGTGCGGCGGGAACAGCGCGCAGATAAGCCGCCACAATAGCCTTGTAACGAGCCTTTTGTGTTGCTGCAGCGGCGTCAGTCAAGCTGGTATAAACCGGCGCTGAGGAGTTGTAAGGGTTGTTTACCCGCACATCCAATTCGGTGATTTTTACTTTCAGACCGCGATCCGCAACCGCCTTCATAGCCGCCTCAATATTGGCCGTGCTTGGCCAATCCGGCAGCACATGCATCTGGAAGCCAACACCGGTGATGGGTACACCGCGCGCCAACATGCCATCCACCATAGCCAGGAGGTTTGTGGTTTTAGCATCGTTCACTTCGATGTTGTAATCGTTGTAGTAAAGGTCAGCTGCAGGGTCTGCCGCACGCGCATTGATAAAGGCCTCAACAATATATGCAGTGCCCAATTTTTGGTAAAAAATGGAATTGCGGTAACCATTAACGCCAGTGGAATCACTGGTTTCTGCCAGAGCTTCGTTGACTACATCCCAACTGTCTACCTGACCAGCAAAGTGACTGGCGATAGTCGTTACGTGGGCTTTCAACATAGCCGACCAATCACCGGTATAGGATTTCATCCAACTGGGCACCTGATAATCCGAATGCCAAATCAGTGTATGCGCATGCATGGCAATACCATGGTCATGGGCAAAGCTCACCAGCGCATCGGCATTGGTAAAGGTGTAGGTGTTTTCACTGGGGTGCAAATAGCTCATCTTCATAATATTGCCGGCCGTGAACTGGCTAAAGTGCGCAAAGGCAATTGCCTGCTGCTGCGCACTGGTACCACTGCTGATAATACTATTGCTTTCACTACCCGCATTCACCGCTACGCCTATGGGGAAATCCGCCAGCGCTTTTAAGCTGGCCACATTGACTGCCGCGCTACTGCTGCTCGAGGAAACACTGGAGACAGATGAGCTGGAAATTGACGAACTGGATACAGAAGAGCTGGAACTAACACTGGAAACACTGCTTGATGACACAGAACTGGAGCTGGCTCCCACTATGCCGTAGGGCGCAGGTTGTGAGCTACAGGTCGAGGGCGAAATACAACTTTGCTGATTCTCCCAGCCCCAGCCAGATTGGGTAGTCGCACACAGCGGATAGAGAGTGCCATACCAATTGCACTGGCTGGCGCCCGCAACTGAACTGGATGAGCTACTTAGCGAACTAACCGAAGACACCAGCGATGAGCTGCTAGAGCTTGAACTGCTCAATACAGATGAGGAGCTGCTCGAGGAAACAGAACTGACCGAGGAAGCTGAACTGACAGAAGATGCTGTGGAGCAGACATCACCCGTTACCTGAGGCACCTCGGCGCTGCCACCTTTTTTATCCACTTGAAAACCAAACGAAACTGACTGACCCGGCTGAATATTGCCGTTCCAACTCAGATTGCTGGCAGTATAGGGATTGGCACCAGACACAGTTGCGTTCCAGCTGCTGGTTAAGCGATTGGTGGTGTATGTCCAACCTAGATTCCAACCAGAGATAGCACTACTGGTATTGTTAGTAATGGTAATTGCACCGGTTAAACCGGTATTCCACTCATTGGTAACGGAATAGCTACAAACGGCAGCCAGCGCACTGCTGCTTGATGCAGCTAAAATAGCGCCTGCAGCCAGCCACTGGCGCCACTGGGATTTTACCCTTGGGGACCTCATTTGGTTTTTCATTTGCGGTGATTCTCCAGATAATTAAAAAAATATTATTTTTATAAACCCGTCCCTGGACATATTCCTGGTGTCGACCTTTAAAACTATTTAGGGAAACTACTGACAAGCACTTCCACTAAGCACAGGTATTTGCGCGCTGCCGCTACTGCCTTTAGTCCCCTGAAATCCAAACTCCACTGATTGCCCTGGCTGAATGCTGCCATTCCAGCCAAGATTGCTCGCGGAATAGGAGCCACTGCCAGTCACATTGGCATTCCAGCTGTTGGTAATTTTGCTGCCATCGGTGTAGGCCCAGGACACTGTCCAACCATTTATCGCGGTACTGCCGCTATTGCTAATGCGTATGGCAGCAGTGAAGCCTTGATTCCACTCATTGCTA
>CBIMZH010000185.1:0-5942 GCA_966248255.1 uncultured Cellvibrio sp. | reverse complement strand
TTATTGGTGCCCTGATTCTGCATACAGGTAAAAACTCTGGGCCATTCTTTCACAATAGACAACGTTGTCAAATAGTAAAAAGGCATGAAAGGGACGATTTTGCCCGGCTTAACACTTCTTAAATTCCCCGCTTGATGTTCGCCAGGGCCAGACAGGTTCGACTTTAGGTAAGGGCGTAAGAGTTTTGGTAACCGCTTAAGAATTTAGTTAGACACCCGTTAAAACTCGGGTGGACACTCAAAGTGCACCGGCTCGCCAGTGCGCGAATGGACAAAGCTGATATCTGTGGCATGCAGCAACAGGCGCGGCGCCGCCTGGGCGTATTCGCCGCCGTAGAAGACACAGCCGAGAATGGGATGGCCTATGGCCTGCAGGTGCAGACGCAGCTGGTGCGAGCGCCCGGTAATGGGATGCAGCCAGACGCGGCTGGTGTTGGCCGAAGAGTCGCGACTTAAAACTTCAAACTCAGTGACCGAGGGCTTACCTGTTTCCTGGCAGATTTTGTACTTGGGGCGATTATCCGGGTCGGCCGCTATGGGCAGATCGATACGCCCCTGGTCATCCTTTATTAGCCCCGCAACCACGGCTGTGTAGTGCTTGGACACTGTACGCGCCTGAAACTGCTTGCTGATATGGGAAAGCGAAGCCTTGCTCAGCGGAATCACCATAATCCCCGAGGTATCAAAATCCAGACGATGGACTATAGCCGCCGTCGGATAGGCGTCCTGCAGCCGGGCAATCACCGAATCGCAGTTTTGCGGGTGGCGCCCAGGTACACTGAGCAGGCCGGAGGGCTTATTGATAATGAGAAAGTCGGAATCTTGTACCAGGATTTTCACCTGCTCACGGCAGGGGGGTAGAATGGCAAGGTCATCCAGATCGGCAGACATAAGCGGGGCGAGGCTCGGCAGTTTTGTAGGCTAGTTACACAGGGCAACATGATACCAGTTGAGCCAAATTCGCGGTGTTTATTCCTTTTCTAATATCCAAATAGCCATGTATAACCAAAAGTGAGTGGCTTAGGCATAAAGAGTCGTTCCCTTTGACCCCCTCCCCTGTTATCTTGCCGCGCCTGAAATTCTCACGGAATTCCTGTATCCTGCGCGGCAAATTTATCTCCCTAATCCTGTTGTTAGGGGTGCAGGCTAAGAGCCTTACTAGCTTATTTACACCTGGGTAACCAACTCCATGTATATCTACGACGAGTACGACCACAGCATTCTGCGTCAAAGGGTCGCGCAGTTCCGCGATCAGACCGAGCGCTTCCTGGCCGGCGACCTCAAACCCGAAGAGTTTTTGCCACTGCGCCTGCAGAATGGCCTTTATGTTCAGCGCCTGGCGCCCATGCTGCGTATTAACGTGCCCTACGGCATGCTCAATACCACCCAGCTGCGCAAACTGGCCCATATCGCCCGCCATTACGACAAAGGCTACTGCCACGTCAGTACCCGTCAGAATATCCAGTACAACTGGCCAGACCTGACCGAAGTGCCCGATATTCTGGCCGAGTTGGCCGAAGTGCAAATGCACGGCACCCAGTCCAGCGGTAACTGTATCCGCAACACCACCTCTGACCAGTTTGCCGGTATAGCGCCAGACGAAATCGTCGATCCGCGCCCCTACTGCGAAATTATCCGTCAGTGGTCCAGCTTCCACCCGGAATTCGCCTTTTTGCCACGCAAATTCAAAATTGCCGTGACCGGCTCCCAGCAGGATCGCGCCGCCGTGCAAGTGCACGATATCGGCCTGCAGATGCTGCTCAACGATAAAGGCGAAGTGGGCTTTAAGGTGTATGTCGGTGGCGGTCTGGGCCGTACTCCGGTAATCGGCAGCGGGATTCGCGAGTTCCTGCCGGAGCAGGACCTGCTCTCCTACCTGGAAGCCATTCTGCGCGTGTACAACCTCTATGGTCGTCGCGACAACAAATACAAAGCCCGTATCAAGATTCTGGTACGCGCCCTGACCCCCGAAGTCTTCGCACAAAAAGTGGAAGACGAGTGGCAGCACCTGAAAGACGGTTACAACAAGCTGACCCAGGACGAAATCGAACGCGCCAAAGGCTTCTTTACCGCGCCCGCCTACGAAAGCTTGGACGATGCTGCTGCCCAAACCGCATTGGAAGCTCAGGCGGCTGAGTCGGTCGCCTTTAGCAAGTGGCTCTCGCGCAACGTGCGCGCGCACAAGGTGCCAGGCTATGCTGCAGTGACCCTGTCACTCAAGCCCACCGGCGTGGCCCCTGGCGATGTGACTGACAGCCAGCTGGAAGCTATTGCGGATCTCGCTGACCAGTACAGCTTCAGCGAAGTGCGCACCACCCACGAGCAAAACATTGTGCTGGGCGATGTGAAAAAAGCTGACCTTTACGACCTTTGGCAGAAAGCCAAGGCCGGCGGCTTTGCCACCCCCAATATTGGCACCATCACCGACATTATCTGCTGCCCCGGCGGCGACTTCTGCTCCCTGGCCAACGCCAAGTCCATCCCCATTGCCGAAGCGATTCAGCGTCAGTTTGAAGACCTGGACTATGTTTATGACCTGGGCGATATCGACCTGAACATCTCCGGCTGTATGAACGCCTGTGGTCACCACCACGTGGGCCATATCGGCATCCTCGGTGTGGATAAAGCCGGCAAAGAGTTCTACCAGGTACAGCTGGGAGGCAACGCCAGCAACGACGCCTCCCTTGGCGATGTACTTGGCCCCTCCTTCGGCGCTGACGACATGCCCGGTGTGATCCAGAAGCTGGTGGATGTGTACGTTGAAAACCGCAATGCTGAAGAACTGTTTATCGACACCTATCGCCGTATAGGTGCTGCTCCCTTTAAGGAGAGAGTCTATGCCAAAGCTAATTAAAGACGGCCAGATCATCGACGACAGCTGGAGCCTGATGGCCAAGCCGGAAGGCGATACCGCAGCCGCTGAAGTACCTGCTGGCCAGGTGTTGATTCCGCTGAGCGTATGGCTGGCGCAAAAAGATGCGCTGCAAAGCCGCACCGATCTGGGCGTGTGGATCGACAGCGATGAAACTGCCGAGCAATTGGGTAGCGATGCCCAGCGCTTTGCCGTAGTCGGGGTTAACTTCCCCGGTTTTATGGATGGCCGCGCCTTCTCTACCGCGCGCCTGTTGCGCGAGCGTTTTGGCTTCACTGGTGAGCTGCGCGCGGTGGGCAACTTTATCCGCGATCAGCTGTGCTACCTGCGCCGCTGCGGAGTAAATGCGTTTGCCTTCGCCAACCCAGAGATCAATCTGGACGAAGCGGTAAAATCCCTGAGCGACCTGCAAGAGTATTATCAGGCTGCGGTTGACCAACCGCTGCCCCTATTCCGTCGCAGGGCCAGCTAAGCGTTCCGCCATCGCGCCGGTTAAGCCTCGCGCGATTGGATCTGAAGCAACAAAAAAGCCGCTGAACTCCAGCGGCTTTTTTGTTGCAGCAATGTGCCCAATGCCCCCACTACTCCTCAGTGAAAAACTGGCGAATGTTATCGCTGTCGGCCATAGCATCCTGATAACCCAGTTTGATCAGCTCGCTAATAAATTCCCGCGCAAATAATAAATAGCTTGCCGCAGTGGCACCGCCGCCGCGGGCAGTAGCACCTATAGCGCGCAGGAAAAAACGCAGGCTGTTGGGTAGATAGCGCACATTGCGCCCGGCGATTACATCCAGCGGACTGGAGGGCGATATCACCGTGCAGTCGACCGGGCGCAAATTCAGCCCCTGGGCCTCCAGTTGCTCGCTGGGAATAAGCCGCAGCAGTTCGTTCATCCGCTCCAAATGCTCTATATCGCTATCCAGGGCGTCAACGAAGGCGCTGTTAAACAAGTGGCCAACAATCTGGCCCATGGATGGCGAGTGACGCAGCGGCACCCGCTTGTTGGCGCGCACGGCTTTAAGGTTGCCACTCACCCCCACCACCATCAATTTTTCTGCGCCCAGATGCAGTGCCGGACTGATGGGCGCCAGCTGACGCAGAGCGCCATCGCCAAAATATTCGCGATTAATGCGCACTGCCGGGAAGATAGTGGGAATTGACGCTGAGGCCACCAGATGCTCCAGACGCAAATGGGTGGCTATACCGGCGCGCCTGTAGCGCTGCCAACTGGGAATGTCCGGGTGGCCCTGGAAAAAACTCACCGAATGCCCCGAGGTATAACCAGTTGCAGAGACAGACACAGCAAGCAGCTTGCCCGACTGAATGGCTTTGTCGATATTTTCAAAGGGAATCGCTGTACCCAGCAGTGTCCACAGGGGGGCGTTATCCAAGAGCGACAGCGGCTTGTGCTTGCCAATACCCTGGTTAAACAGCGAGAAAGCCACACTGCCCAACCCCTTAGCTAAATCGCCCCAGCCGTGTTTGTACACTTGGCCTATATCCAGGTTCTCCCAAATATTGGTCAGGGTATAAACCGCACTGCGAAAGTTGCCCGGATGCGCAGCAATAGCCAACGCATTAATCGCTCCGGCGGAGGTGCCGCAAATAATTGGAAAAGGATTTTTAAGATTGTTGGGCGCAAGCTCGGCCAGCGCCTTTAACACGCCAACTTGATAGGCGGCGCGCGCACCACCGCCAGATAAAATTAACGCTCGTTTCATCGTTGTTGTTTTTGTCCCACCAGTGACTGGCCAGCACGGTTACTGGTCCTGTGGCTCACTGACATTGCTCTGAGTCAGGGGTTCAACCAAAAGGGTCATACCGTCAGCGCCAATTATTTTGACTATAGCGCCTACCGGTAAGTCCTGCGCGCAATTTACCGCCCAGAGCGCATCGGCAATTTGCACCTTGCCCAGGCCATTACTCACCGCTACCACCAGGGGCGCGCGACTGCCCAGCAGTTGCTGAGCGCGTGAATTTAGCAACGGGCTTTCGGTTGCCTCGTTAAAACGGCGAAATTTTTTCCAGTAAACCAGAGTGAATACAATGGAGAGCACCGCAAAACTGATCCACTGCCAATACCAATGCAGCTCGGGCGCCAGCAGCAAACAGCCAGCCATAGCCAGGGCGGCAAAGCCAATACCCAACAAAAAGCCACCGGCGCCGAGTATTTCCAGCAGGAGTAAAAAAATGCCCAAGCTCAACCAGTGCCAAGCTTGCATAGTTTCAAAAAAAATAATCATGCGTTACCTTATCTGCTATTGGTCGCGGACTTAATCAGCTCGTTAATCCCGCTAATGGAGCCAATCACACCGGAAGCTTCCAGCGGCATAAGAATGACCTTGCCATTGTCCGACGCAGCCAGAGTGCCCAGCGCCTCTACATATTTTTGCGCAATAAAATAATTAATCGCTTGCGGGTTACCGGCAGCAATTGCCTCACTCACCACTTGAGTTGCTCTGGCTTCTGCCTGGGCTTCACGCTCGCGCGCTTCGGCCTCCAAAAATGCCGATTCACGCAGACCTTCGGCTTTTAAAATGGCTGCGCGCTTTTCACCTTCGGCAACCTTAATCGCCGCCTCGCGCTCGCCTTCTGCACGCAGAATTTGCGCGCGCTTTTCCCGCTCGGCTTTCATCTGATTGGCCATGGCATCAACCAGATCACGCGGCGGGGTGATGTCTTTAATTTCAATGCGGGTGACCTTAATCCCCCAGGGATTAGTAGCTTCATCAACCTTGAGCAGTAGGCTGGTATTGATCGCATCGCGGTTAGAGAGAATCTGATCCAACTCCATAGAGCCGAGCACGGCGCGAATATTGGTCATCACCAGATTCTGCATGGCCAGGTGCAAATTATTTACTTCGTAAGAAGCCTTGGCGGCGTCCAGCACCTGAAAAAAGCACACAGCATCGGCGCGCACCATGGCGTTGTCCGCGCTGATTACCTCCTGCGGCTGGATATCTAACACCTGCTCCATCACCAGCACCCGGCGACCTATGCGATCAAAAAAAGGAATGATGATATTGAGGCCCGGACTCAGTAAGCGGGTGAATTTTCCAAAGCGCTCCACG
>CBIMZH010000184.1:0-5957 GCA_966248255.1 uncultured Cellvibrio sp. | reverse complement strand
GCGCTATCGCCACGGTATTGCTGTGGCAGGTACACACGGCAAAACCACCACCACCAGTTTGCTGGCATCGATTCTGGCGGCGGCCAAAAAAGATCCAACATTTATTATTGGTGGCCTGGTCAATGCCTTCGGCACTAACGCCAAGTTAGGGGCGAGCCGTTATCTGGTTGCTGAAGCCGATGAGAGCGATGCCTCCTTCCTGCATCTGCAGCCTATGGTGGCCATTGTCACCAATATTGACGCCGATCATATGGAAACCTATGGCGGCGACTTTTCCAAACTGAAAAAAACCTTTATCGAATTTTTGCACAACCTGCCGTTTTACGGTTTGGCGGTTGTCTGCGGTGATGATCCTGTAGTGCGCGACATAATTCCCGAAGTGGCGCGGCCGATAATTACCTACGGATTTGGCGAGCACTGTGATGTGCGTGCCATCAATGTGCGTCAGCATCAGATGTACTCCGAATTTGAGGTGTTGCGCCCTGGTCAAACTGAACCTTTAGCAGTGCGCCTGAATATTCCCGGCATTCACAATGTGCTCAATGCTATGGCGGTTATCGCTGTGGCAACGGATGAAGGTATTGAAGATTTCGCCATACAAGCTGGCTTGGCCAACTTCCAGGGTGTAGGTCGTCGCTTTCAGGTTTATGGCAACTTTCCTGTGGGTGAAGGTGAGGCCATGTTGGTGGATGACTATGGTCACCACCCGCGTGAAGTGGCAGCGGTTATTCGCGCAGTGCGCGATGGTTGGCCAGAGCGCCGTTTAGTGATGGTTTATCAGCCGCACAGATACACCCGCACCCGCGATCTTTATGAGGATTTTGTGGAGGTTCTCTCCACGGTAGATTCGCTGGTGCTGCTGGAGGTTTATAGCGCCGGTGAAGATGCAATCCCCGGTGCAGACAGTCGTCATCTGTGCCGCAGCATTCGCGCCCGCGGTGCGATTGAACCCATTTTTGTCGAAAGCGTTGAAGCTGTTCCCGAGATTATTAAAGACCTGGTGCGCGCGGGTGACATAGTAATTACCCAGGGCGCGGGCAATGTTGGCGGTTTGTCGCCAGAGCTGGCGAAACGCCAGTTGCGCTAAACCGAAAATTTATTGAAAGGTAAATAGACGATGTTCGCAGTAACCCTGCCATTGGCCGAAACATTAAAGCAGCAAATAGGGCGCGTCGGTGTGCTCTATGGCGGCCTTTCGGCTGAGCGCGAGGTTTCTCTGCAAAGTGGTGCCGCGGTAATTGCTGCATTAAAAACAGCAGGTATCGAGGTGGTGGCCATTGATGTGGGGGTGAATGTCATTGCCGATATTCAGGCCGCGCGTATTGATCGCGCCTTTTTAGCACTGCACGGCCCGGGCGGCGAAGACGGACGTATTCAGGCACTGCTGGAGTTTTTGGATATTCCCTATACCGGCAGCGATGTGCAGTCCTCGGCATTGGCGATGGACAAACTGCGCACCAAACAGCTATGGCGCGGTCTGGATTATCAAAATGCCTTGGGCCTGCCCACACCAGATTTCGCGGTGCTCAATCAGTATTCGGATTTCGCTGCCGTGTTGGCTCGCCTTGGCGGTGAGGTCATGGTGAAGCCGGCAAATGAAGGTTCCAGTATTGGCATGTCGCGAGTGAAAACCGCCACCGAGCTGCAAGCAGCATTTGAAAAGGCGGCGCAGTTTCAAGGTGAGGTTTTGGTTGAGAAGCTGATTGTAGGTGCCGAGTACACAGTGGCGATTCTCGACGGTGAACCTCTGCCGCCGATCAAGCTGGAAACTGAGCACAGCTTTTACGATTACGACGCAAAATATATCGCTGAAGACACTCGCTATATCTGCCCTTGCGGTTTAACAGCGGCCAAAGAGCAGGACTTAAAAAATCTGGCACTGGCCGCCTTTAATGCTTTGGGTTGTCGCGGTTGGGGCAGGGTAGATGTAATGGCTGATGCCGAAGCAAATTTTTACCTGCTGGAAGTGAATACTGCACCTGGCATGACCAGTCACAGCCTGGTGCCTATGGCGGCCAAGGCGGTAGGCCTATCGTTTGCGCAGTTGGTCATCAGCATTTTATGCGCAAGCCTAAAGGTTAAGGCCTAAGCCTATGTCAGTGCGCAAACGCCAATCGCCACCAGTGTCAGACGTAGAAAGTCTGGTGCAGGGTAATCGGCGGATAGAACCGAATTTTGGGGCAATGGATTTTGCTGATGATGAGCAGGATGTTCTGCTAGCCCCTCGACCATCGCGCCGCCCGAGTGCACGCCCGCTGCCTGAAACAGCGGTGCAGGTTGCTGCAGAGCAACAAGACGTACTTATGGATGCGCCCAGCCCGCACTGGCGTAGACGCCAATCGCTGGGTGAGGCACCGGCAGTTACCGAGCCGCGCAGCAGAGTGCAAAAGCGCGAACGCGGCTACACCAAAGCCAGCCCTCAAGGGGAATCGCGGGCCCAGGCTAAACGGAATTTCGCCCTGCGCAAACCGCGCTGGCAACTTAACCCCAAGTGGATTTTGTTGCTGTTGGTGGTGGTATTGCTCGCGGCGGGATATTTCGCGCGCGAGCCGCTGGGTGAGTTGTTGCAGCGCCCCTTTAAAAGTGTGGTGGTTGAGGGTGAGTTCCAGCTGATTAGTAAAAAACGCGCGACCCAGTTAATCAGCGAAGAGATCGACAGTAATTTTTTGCGTTTGGATTTGCTGCGCCTTAAGCATGCACTTATGGCAGACCCCTGGGTGGAGTCGGTAAGCCTGACTCGCCGCTGGCCAGATACGCTGGTGGTAAAAATTGGTGAGCAAAAACCCATTGCACGTTGGGGTAAAGGCTTCCTGAATCAGCGCGGACAAATTGTTGAAGTGGCAGCGACAGATAAGTTGGCGGGGCTGCCCTGGTTTGAGGGGAGTGCTAATGATGCCTTGGAAATTTTGCAGCAGTATCAGGATTTTTCCCAGTTATTGCGCCCGCGTGGACTCGATGTAATCGCTTTAAAGTGCGATAACAAAAAATCTTGGCGTTTAACCTTAAAAAATAACGTCGAAATCGCGCTTGGACGCAATCAAGTTATGGAAAAAATTCGCCGATTTGTTACTGTATACGACACAGAGTTACAGCCTATCTGGGACGATGTAAAAGCAATCGATGTCAGGTATACCAACGGCATAGCTGTGCGTTGGGTGGAAGGCTCGGAGTCGGCGAAAAAGTATTTAAAAAACGGGGCGGCAAATCTTGCTGGCCTGGCTCCGGCGGCGAGCCCAAGCGCTAAATAAATTGAGTAAACAATCAGCGGCTAAAAAGTCTGACAGACGAGGTTAAGTGAATGGCAAATGCGAGTGAGAACAAAATGATCGTCGGCCTGGATATAGGGACATCCAAGGTTGTCGCTATCGTTGGTGCTATCACTCCCGAAGGTCAGCTGGAGATTGTCGGTATCGGCTCACATCGCTCCAACGGCCTAAAAAAAGGAGTTGTGGTCAATATTGAATCCACCGTCCTGTCAATTCAGCGCGCGATTGAAGAAGCCGAGCTTATGGCCGGCTGTCAGATTCACTCGGTTTACGCCGGTATTGCCGGTAGCCATATTCGCAGCCTCAACTCACACGGCATAGTGGCTATTCGCGATCGCGAAGTGTTATCCCAGGATTTAGAGCGGGTGATAGATGCCGCTCAGGCAGTGGCGATCCCTGCCGATCAAAAAATACTGCACATTTTGCCGCAAGAGTTTCTGATCGATGATCAGGATGGGGTAAAAGAACCTCTGGGCATGTCCGGTGTTCGCCTGGAAGCCAAAGTGCATTTGGTTACCTGTGCGGTAAACGCTGCACAAAACATTGAAAAGTGTATTCGCCGCTGCGGCCTGGAAGTGGAAGACATCATTCTTGAGCAGTTGGCCTCCAGTTATTCGGTGTTGACCGATGACGAAAAAGAGCTGGGTGTCTGTGTAGTGGATATCGGTGGCGGCACTACTGATATCGCCATCTTTAAAGATGGTGCTATTCGCCACACAGGGGTTATTCCTATCGCTGGCGATCAGGTAACCAATGACATAGCTATGGCTTTGCGCACACCAACGCCCAATGCCGAAGAAATAAAAATTAAATACGCCTGCGCCCTGGCCAAGCTGACCAGCCCGGATGAAACCATAAAAGTGCCCAGTGTTGGTGATCGCCAACCGCGAGATCTCTCGCGTCAAGCCCTGGCCGAAGTCGTGGAGCCTCGCTACGACGAGCTGTTTACCCTGGTGCAGGCGGAGTTGCGCCGCAGTGGCTTCGAAGATTTATTGGCGGCAGGCATAGTGCTGACCGGCGGCACCTCCAAAATGGAAGGTGTGATTGAGTTGGCCGAAGAGATTTTCCATATGCCGGTGCGTTTAGGTGCGCCGCAAAATATTCGCGGCTTATCGGACATAGTCAATAACCCGATTTATTCGACCGGGGTTGGCCTGCTGATATATGCGATGAAACAACAATTGGAGCGCGGTTATTCGGGCTCCACCACCAAGGAATCATCAGGTTCCCTGTTGAGCAAGATTAAGAAGCTGTTCCAAAGCAACTTCTAAATACGAATAAGTAAGTGTGAATAAGCAGTTTTCGACAAATTTTAACTTATGTACCAAAGGAAAAAAGGGGTGTGGCTATGTTTGAATTAGTAGATAGTATTCAGCAAAACGCTGTTATCAAAGTAATTGGCGTTGGCGGCGGCGGCGGTAATGCCGTTAAACACATGATCGCGAGCAAAATTGAAGGCGTGGAATTTATTTGCGCTAACACCGATGCTCAGGCGCTGAAGGATATTGATTCGCGCACTGTGCTTCAGCTGGGTCACTCAATGACCAAGGGCTTGGGCGCTGGCGCTAACCCGGAAGTGGGTCGCCAGGCAGCTATGGAAGATCGTGAGCGTATCGCAGAAAGTCTGCGCGGTGCCGATATGGTGTTCATTGCTGCTGGTATGGGCGGTGGTACAGGTACTGGTGCGGCGCCAGTAGTGGCCGAAGTTGCTCGCGACCTGGGCATTTTGACTGTTGCGGTAGTGACCAAGCCTTTCCCCTTCGAAGGTCGCAAGCGTATGGTGATTGCCGACGAAGGTATTAAAGAGCTGAGCTCTCGCGTTGACTCATTAATTACTATTCCCAACGAAAAACTTTTGTCTGTGCTGGGTAAATCCACCAGCTTGCTGGATGCTTTTAAAGCGGCCAACAACGTACTGCTGGGTGCAGTTCAGGGCATTGCCGATTTGATTATTCGTCCAGGTATGATCAACGTTGACTTTGCTGACGTGCGCACAGTTATGTCCGAAATGGGCATGGCGATGATGGGCACCGGTCGTGCAACTGGCGAAAACCGTGCGCGTGAAGCGGCTGAAGCTGCGATTCGCAGCCCACTGCTTGAAGATGTGAATCTGCAGGGTGCTCGCGGCATTCTGGTAAACATCACTGCAGGCATCGACCTGTCGCTGGGCGAATACTCCGAAGTGGGTAACACCATCGAAGAGTTTGCCTCTGCTGATGCCACTGTAGTTGTAGGTACTGTTATTGATCCGGAAATGACCAACGAGCTGCGCGTGACTGTGGTTGCCACGGGCTTGGGCGTTGCGGCTGCGGCAAAAGAAGCCAAGCCAGCACCGACCAAGGTTGTTGTGGATAATACTCGTCGTCAGGCAGCGGCTGGTGTGGACTATTCAGAGCGTCCAGCCTATCGCGCCAATCAGCATGGCGCTTCATCTGCAGCAGCTGCAATTGCAGCGCCTTTAGGTGAAAAGGAATTGGAATATCTTGATATTCCAGCCTTCTTGCGTCGCCAGGCGGACTAATCCGCAAAAGTACAGGGAATTCGCGATAGCTGTCCGGCGAGGGAGTCGCCCAGGTTAGTCGCCCTTGTGCTATCAGGGCGCGAGCAGCCAACAGATGAGGCCACACCCATCTGCGTGGTTGCTGCGCACTGATATTTTATTCTGCAATAAAACTCCGCTTCACCCGCTTG
>CBIMZH010000183.1:0-5977 GCA_966248255.1 uncultured Cellvibrio sp. | reverse complement strand
GGCAAGCTGCTCCAGTGCCTGGCTGAGGGGGCCAAAAAAGTTGTTATTGACCCGCACCTGGGCGTAGGAGTAGCGCAGCTTCCAGTCCTGCAGCTCCAGGTTAAGGCTGAGCCCGCTGGGGTTAAAGTCCAGTGTTTGGGTCAGCTTGGCGTCGTAATCCAGGGGATAGGTTTCGCGGCTGCGGCCGTAAAACAGTTTGAGGTTGAGGGTGGCGGCATCCAGATCAAAGCGCTTGTTCAGGTCCAGGCCATCGACCCGGTAGAGGGAGAGCAGGCCGTAGACATCCTGGGGCGGACGCACCCAGGGGAAGGCGTAGCCCACCTCGCGGTATTCGGAGAGCATAAACACGTCCACACCCATGCGCCCCAGGCGCAGGTCCCAGCTGTCGCGCGGGCGATAGTGGACAAACGCCCACTCCAGCGAGTCCTCCAGGGTGTTGTCTACGCGATCCTTGGCCACCAGCTGCAGGGTGGTGTCCAGTTGATAGGACCAGCGCCCCTGCCACTTGAGCCCCAACAGGCTGTCATTGCGCCAGCGCAGCTGGTCGTCGTAGCTGCCGCTGGCCTGGGAGATATCGCGGCGAAAGGCGTAGTCGGGGTTGTCACTGGCGACCAGCCCCAGGCTGATAAAGCCACTCAGGTTCTGCTCCAGGGCCAGAGCTGGCAGGGGCAGACACAAGACGAAAAGTCTAAGCAGCTGCAGCGCGCGCATAACTTGTCCTTTCCGGCAGCGCCGGAGTGGCAGAGGTTGGTTGGGGGCTGGTTGGGGTTACATTTGCGCTATGTATTTGGACAGGACTTCAAATTTCTCGGCGTCGTTATCGACAAAGCGAATCACCAGCTTGACCGATTTGGCATCCGCGCCGTTTTCGCCGGCGGCCAGGCTTTGCACATAGCCGTTCACCCGCGCCAGGCTCTCGCCATCGCCGGTTTCTATATCCACCACCGCCTGTTCAAACAGCCCGGGGAGATTGTCGCCGCGCACCATCAGTGCATGCATTAATTGCAGTGACATTTCGCGAATCACACAGCCAAAGATGCGGTTGTTGCTAAAGCGCAGCTGCGCCTTGCCCTTCATTTTGCTGCTGGCCACCGCTTTTACCGGCGGTGGTGGTGCGCTGCCGGTAAGTAGCGCGGCGCTGGCGCTAAGCGCGGGTGCTGGCGCCGCCGCTGGCTGGGCGCGACCGGCGGTAAGCACATCGACCGAGGCAAAGGCTATGCCCTGGGTGGTGGCCTGGCTGCGGGTTTGACTGGGCAGTTTGCCCGCCGCTTTAAGTTGCTTGAGCACTTTTTTAAGTAGCTCATCGGCGCTGAAGGGTTTGGTGAGGTAGTCGGAAACCCCCAGCTCTATCGCCTTGACGATATGGCTGCGGTCGCCGCGGCTGGAGATCATGATAAACGGGGTTTTGCTGGCGTTGGGCATGGCGCGCACGGTTTGTAGCAGCTCGGCGCCAGTCATATTGGGCATTTCCCAGTCGGACAGTATCAGGTCCATGGTCTGGGCCTTCATTGCCGCCAGGGCGCGCTGACCATCGGGGGCGTCGAATACTTCAACCCCGGGTAGTTTGTCGCGCAGTTGTTTTTTCACCATGTCGCGGATGAAGGTGGCATCGTCCACGACCAAGATTCGCAATGCCATTGGGCCGCCCTCAAGTCAATATCCTTACAGACTAGACGACAATTTCGGCCCTTGCGTTAAACCCGTCGCAGCAGAAATTTTCGCAATCAGGTAGCGCAGCGGCGGCGCTCGGGATGGTGTTCGGGGTTTTTGGGGAATGCCGGCGCGACATAATTGGCGGCTTCTATGGCGATGCGCATCCAATAGGCCAACTCGGCTGGCTGGTCGAGCAGGTTGTCGGGCAGCTGGCAGTAGTCCGATGGCTGCTGCGCGTGCTCAGGTTGAAACACCGGCATGGCCAGCGCCTGGTAAAGGGGGCGGGATTCAGGGTTGGTGCGAAAGTAGAGGCTATCGTTAATCAGCAGCGCAAACTGGGTGCCGTGGTAGTAAAACCCCACACCTTTGAACAAAGGGCGGTCGCTGACCTGGTCAACCCCGGTCAGAGCCTGGCGCACTCGCTCAAGATAGGCTGGTGTATAACTCATAGCCGCAGGGGCTCCCTGGCGTCTGAGAAAAACTCTCGGTTATTAGTGCCGGATATTACCCTCATCCGGTGTGAATTGGCGCACAAAACCGAATTTAGAACCTGACGCTTAATTTTGCAACAGGCAATGTTGATTTAGATACCAAACTTTTGGTTATAAGTTGATCATCGGGAAGGATTGGCGCAAATTGAGGCGCCAATCAGGGCGCCTCGCGGGTAAACACCCATTCGTTGGCCGAGGAGATGGCCGGGTTATAGGTGTAGCCGCCTGTGTCAAAGTCTTTGAGTTGTTCGGCGTCGTCCAGGCGGTTGCGGATGATATAGGCGCTCATCATGCCGCGGGCTTTTTTGGCAAAAAAGCTGATGATTTTGTACTGGCCGTTTTTGCGGTCTTTAAATACCGGGGTGATCACCTCGGCATTTAGCGTTTTAGTATTCACCGCGCCCCAGTATTCATTGGAGGCCAGGTTGACCAGTTGCCGGTCGCCGCGCTCAGCCAGCTCGGCATTGAGCTGCTCGGTAATCAGGTCACCCCAGAAGTGGTAGAGGTTTTTGCCGCGCTTGTTGGCAAAGCCGGTGCCCATCTCCAGGCGGTAGGGCTGGATCAGGTCCAGCGGGCGCAGCAAGCCGTAAAGACCGGAGAGGATACGCAAACGGCTCTGCGCCTGGTCCAGGTCGGCCTGGGCAAAGGTCTCCGCCTCCATGCCGGTGTAGACATCGCCTTTAAACGCCAGCACCGCCTGCTTGGCATTGCCCGGGTGAAACGGCAGCTGCCACTCCAAAAAGCGGCGCGCATTCAAATCACCGAGTTTGTCGCTGATGCTCATCAGCGTCGACACCTGCACCGGGCTTAGTTCGCGCAGCTGGTCGATCAGCTCCTGCGAGTGCGCCAGAAAGCGCGGCTGGCTGTGGCTGTCGGTAGTGGGCGGGGTGTCAAAATCCAGGGTTTTGGCCGGGGAAATTACATGGAGCATGGGCGATTACTTAACTCAAAGATAAATACAAAAAGAATGCGCGTTTTAACGGTTTATTCGGGCTTTAAAATATCCAGCCACCAGTTGAGCGGCGTAGTGCCATCGTTGGGGTCGTAGACATTGCCGTAAACCCAGGCGCTCTGGCCGTCCTGGCCGACATAGCGGTTGAGAATTTCCTCGATTGCCTCAAAGCCGCAGCTGACGTGTATGGCATAGCTGAGCAGACGCGGGGTTTCGCGCTCCAGTTCGCCGCCGAGTTTTTCCAGCTCGGGGGTGATGGCATCGGACAGGGCATTGATATCGCCGCGACTGAACACGCGGATGCTCAGGTTGCCGCTGCGTTGCACCAGGTCGAACTCACGCGTCTGCGGCAGCATTTTCACCACATCGCCAGCGGCCAGGCCCTTGGCAAAGGCGGGCGATTGCACCAGTTGCAGGTTGCCGTCCTCCAGCTCGCGCACCTGCAGCTGCTCCACCATGGGCTGGCCGTTGGCGCCGATTCCGGCGAAGAGTTCGATCACTTGCAAAGCGGGCATGGGTTAACCTCGGGTTAAAGAAAGATGTGGCATTATACCCATCTCAACGCCCGCTCGCGTTTCCAATTCCCGTCAAATAAGGATTTGCACTATGACCAACCTCCTCCGCCTGCTTGGGCTAGCGCTTGTGGCGCTGTCCATGACCGCCTGTGTGGTCAACCCGGTGACTGGCAAAAACCAGTTTTCGCTGATGTCGCCCGCCGAAGAAGTCGCCCTGGGCGAGCAAAACTACGGCCCCAGTCAACAGTCCCAGGGCGGCCAGTACACGGTTGATCCAGCGCTGACGACTTATGTGCAGTCGGTAGGTAAAAAGCTGGCGGCAGTGAGCGATAGGCCCGACCTGCCCTATGAATTTGTGGTGCTTAACAACGATGTGCCCAACGCCTGGGCCATGCCCGGCGGCAAGTTGGCGATTAACCGCGGCCTGCTGATGTATCTGGACGATGAGGCGCAATTGGCGGCGGTGCTCGGCCACGAAATTACCCACGCGGCGGCGCGCCACGGCGCCCAGCAGCAGACCCAGGCGACCCTGATTAACGCCGGCCTGGTGCTTGGCGGCTTGGTAGCGGTAGCGAAAAAATCCAACACCGGCCTGCTCGCCGTGGGTGCCATGGGTGTGGGTGCCAACGCCTGGCAGGCTCACTACAGCCGTGACAATGAATCCGAGTCGGACAAATACGGCATTAAATACATGGCAGCGGCTGGCTACGACCCACAAGCGGCAGTGGAGCTGCAGGAAATATTCGTAAAAATGAAAGACGGCCAGAACCCCGGCTTCCTTGAGGGCCTCTTCTCCAGCCACCCGGCATCCGCCCAGCGGGTTGAGGACAACAAGCGCCACGCGGCCAAATACCCCGCCGGCGGCAAGCGCAACAAGGCGCAGTACCAGCGCGCCCTGGCCCAGCTGATTAAAGACAAACCCGCCTACGACAAGTACGCCAAGGCGCAGCAACTGGCCGCTAACAAGCAGTACATAGATGCCCAGGCCTATGCCGATCAGGCCGCCAGCCTGCAGCCCAAAGAGGGCCTCTTTTGGGAGCTGAAAGGCCAGTTGTTGCTGCAACAGGATAAGCGCGAAGATGCTGTGACCGCGCTGAACAAGGCAATCAACGACAACCCCAAATACTTCAAACCTTACGTTTATCGCGGCATCGCCTACAAACAACTGGGCAAGCTGGATTTAGCTGAGCAGGACCTGACCGCCAGCCAGCGCTATCTGCCCACACAAATGGCCACCTACTACCTGGGTGAAGTCAGCCTGGCCAAGGGCGACAAGTCCAAGGCGGCAGGTTACTTCCAACAGGCGGCGCAAGCCGGCGGCGAGATAGGCCAGGCGGCACAGGCGCAGCTGGGCAAGATTCAGTAACCAATAGTGAAGCAATAAAAAACGCCGGCATTGCCGGCGTTTTTTATTGGGCGGTAACGCAGTTTCAGGCGGATGCTTTTTGCCACAGCCTTTGCTGCCAGATACTCCAGCCAATAAAGGCCAGGGCGCACAGAGCTATGGCTTTGGCCAGATAAATCGCCTGGGCATAGCCGCCGTCAAAGCCCCACAGGCGAACTGCCAGGGCGATACACAGGCCATAGAGCAGAGCGCGGCTGAGACGGCTATGGCCGATACTCGGCCAAAAGCGGTTGAGCCAGAGCACCAGCTGCGCGCAGTACCAACCCATCAGCGAGCCGACTATTACATCCCCCGGCCAATGGGCGCCCACTTTAACCCGGCTCCAGGCCACCAGGCTGGCAAGCAGCACCAGGCCCCAGGCGAGCAGGCGTTTAGGATAGTCGCTGTCGCGTAAAAACAGGCCCACCAGCAGCCCCACTAATACAAAAGCGGTGGCCGAGTGGCCGGAGGGGAAGCTGTGGGTGCGCAGAACCTTGCCGATAATGTCGAATTGCTCTGGCGCCAGCATGGCGGCCGGGCGTGCTGCGTCAAATACCGCTTTTAAACCCTGGGCAGCTATGCCGGTGACTATGGCGGCGAGCAGCCCCAGCCAGAGCACCCGCGCATTCTTGCGGCAGCAAAACGCCAGCAGCACAAAGGCGGGCATGCCGTCGCCGAGGAAGGTGATATTGGCCCAGAGCCAATCGGGGCCCAGATTCCAGTGGTTTACCGCAAGGAAAATGGGGGTGTTAACGCCATAGTAATCCTGGCTGAGCTTGACCAGCAGAATCGCCAGCAGCGGGACAAAAACTAGCAAAATCATTGGCTGGGTTCCTGATTGGTGGCTGGGGCCTCATCGGGCATTTGCAGTAGTACTACCCCGCCCTGATTAAACACTTCTGTGGCGCCAGGGAAGTGTTTGCGCTGATCTACCCCGGTAAACACCACCTCGCCTGCCTGGGGCGGGCGTATGGGCACTACC
>CBIMZH010000182.1:0-6000 GCA_966248255.1 uncultured Cellvibrio sp. | reverse complement strand
GCCATGGCAATTCCGGCAACTAAAACCCTGGTGGCTATGGAGGATGCCTCCAAAGCGGATATCACCGTACTGGTGACTGGCTCGCAATGGAAGTGGCACTACAAGTATTTGGAATACCCCATAGAGTTTTATTCACTGCTGGCGACGCCGCGCGAGCAAATAGAAAATCAGGCCGAAAAAGGCGAGCACTATTTACGCGAGGTGGATAAGCCCTTGGTGTTGCCTGCCGGTAAAAAAGTTCGTTTCCTGATGACCTCCGATGATGTTATCCACTCCTGGTGGGTTCCCGACTTCGCCATTAAAAAAGATGCCAACCCGGGCTTTATTAACGAGACTTGGACGCTGGTGGATAAGCCTGGCATTTATCGCGGTCAGTGCGCTGAACTCTGCGGCAAAGATCACGGCTTTATGCCTGTGGTGGTAGAGGTAAAAAGCCCTGCAGATTTTGATTCCTGGGTAACGGCTCAGCTGCAAGCGCAGGAGGAAGCAAAAGCGGCAGAAGCGGCAAAAGCCATGCGCGGTTTAGAAGAATCCCTGGCGGTTGGCAAACAGGTTTACGACAGCCACTGCGCTGCATGCCATCAGCCCAATGGGGCAGGTCTGCCTGGTGTAATTCCCGCACTTAATGGCAGCGCTATAGCGACAGGGCCGGTTGCCAATCATTTACACATAGTGGTCTTCGGTAAATCAGGCACAGCCATGCAGGCCTTTGGTAAACAATTGGCGCCCAGCGACTTGGCCGCAGTTATAACCTATGAGCGCAATGCCTGGGATAATCATACCGGTGATCTGGTACAGGCCGCTGATGTCAGCGCAGCTATGCAGGCGGAGGAATAATCATGAATAGCGAACACAGCAGCGCCATGGCCGCAGAAGGGCATGAACACGAGCATAAAGCCAGTGGTATTACCCGCTGGCTTTACACCACTAATCACAAAGATATAGGCACGCTTTACCTGGTGTTCTCGCTAATGATGTTTTTTATTGGCGGCACTATGGCTATGGTAATTCGCGCGGAATTATTTCAGCCAGGTTTGCAATTTGTGCAGCCGCATTTTTTTAATCAGATGACTACTGTGCACGGCCTGGTGATGATTTTTGGCGCAGTGATGCCCGCCTTTGTCGGCCTCGCCAACTGGCTGGTGCCTATGATGATAGGTGCCCCCGATATGGCGCTGCCGCGCATGAATAACTGGAGTTTTTGGATTCTCCCCTTTGCCTTCACCATTTTGCTGTCAACACTGTTTATGGAAGGTGGTGGCCCTGCCGGTGGTTGGACATTTTACGCCCCGCTCTCTACCACCTACAGCGGTAACAGCACCGCATTTTTTGTGTTTTCAGTTCACCTTCTTGGGGTTTCCTCCATTATGGGGGCGATCAATATTATCGTGACCATATTTAATTTGCGTGCGCCGGGCATGAGCTGGATGAAGTTGCCTCTGTTTGTCTGGACCTGGCTAATTACAGCATTTTTATTGATTGCAGTAATGCCCGTATTGGCAGGCACAGTGACTATGGTGCTTACTGATAAATATTTCGGCACCAGCTTTTTTAATGCCGCTGGCGGTGGCGATCCGGTGATGTTTCAACACATCTTCTGGTTTTTTGGTCACCCGGAAGTTTACATAATGATTCTTCCCGCCTTTGGCATAGTCTCCAGCATAGTGCCCACCTTTGCTCGCAAGCCACTGTTTGGTTACACCTCTATGGTGATAGCTACGGCAAGTATTGCCGTGCTCTCGTTTATCGTCTGGGCGCACCATATGTTCACCACAGGTATGCCAGTCGCGGCTGAATTATTTTTTATGTACACCACTATGCTGATCGCCATTCCCACAGGGGTAAAAGTATTCAATTGGGTTGCCACTATGTGGCGCGGCGCTATGACCTTTGAAGTGCCCATGATGTTTGCCCTGGCCTTTATTGTTTTGTTTACCATAGGTGGCTTTTCCGGATTGATGCTGGCGATTACCCCAGCAGACTTCCAATATCAAGACACCTATTTTGTGGTGGCACATTTCCATTATGTCTTGGTAACCGGTGCTGTGTTTTCCATTATTGCCGCTGTCTACTATTGGCTGCCCAAATGGACCGGGGTTATGTATAGCGAAACACTGGGGCAATGGCACTTTTGGTGCTCGTTAATTTCCGTGAATTTATTATTCTTCCCTATGCACTTTGTTGGGCTCGCCGGTATGCCGCGACGCATCCCTGACTATGCGCTGCAGTTTGCCGATATGAATGCAATTATCAGTGTGGGGGGCTTTTTGTTCGGTGCTTCACAGCTGCTGTTTTTAGCTTTGGTGATTCGCTGCATGCGCCATAAAGGCCAGGCTGCTACCGGCAGGGTGTGGGAAGGTGCTGTTGGCCTGGAGTGGACCCTGCCTTCGCCAGCGCCCTACCACAGTTTTACCTCGCCACCTGATGTAAATAAATTGTAAGTGCCTATTTTTTGGTATCTCTAGGTAAAGCCTATGCATGGGGCCTTGGTTAAAAAACTCTTGCTTGTGTGCCTGCTGATGTTTGGCTTTGGCTATGCACTGGTGCCTCTGTATTCGGTTTTTTGCAAGTTAACAGGCCTTAATGGGAAGACTTCAACTGTAGCTGCCGCTGAGGCAAAGCAGGAAGATTTAACCCGGCGTATACGCGTGGAGTTTTTGGCTAATCCGGATGCCAGTGTGCCCTGGAGTTTTGCCCCTGAAACTGCGGCGGTATATGTCTATCCGGGGGAGAAGCGCCTGATCCACTATTGGGTAGATAACCTGGGTGACAAGCCTCTAGTCGCTCAGGCTATACCCTCGGTTTCGCCGGGGCAGGGCGCCAACTATTTTAAAAAAATTGAATGCTTTTGTTTTACTCAGCAGTTGTTGGACAAGCATGAAAAAAAGTCTATGCCGCTGTTGTTTTATATAGATCCAGCATTGCCCAAAAATATTCAAACCCTGACGCTCTCTTACAGTTTGTATCAGGTAAAACAAACCAACTAACCGAGCGTCAACATCCTAATGGGGCCTTACCCCCGGGAGGTGCAAGATGTTAGGCAACCAGCAGTATTACATTCCCCATCACAGTCATTGGCCGATTGTTGGCGCTGTGTCTCTGTGTTTAATGGGCTACGGTGCGGCACACCTGGTGCTGGATCATGCGCGAGGGCATTTTGGTCCCTGGGGATTGCTGCTGCTACTCGGTCTTGCCGGGTTGATTTTTATGTTATTTGGTTGGTTTAACACGGTCATCAGCGAGTCGGTTGGCGGGCTTTATAATCAGCAGGTCGATAGATCTTATCGCCAGGGAATGAGCTGGTTTATTTTTTCCGAAGTGATGTTTTTTGCCGGTTTCTTCGGTGCACTTTTTTACGCGCGAATGATCTCCGTGCCCTGGCTGGGTGGAGCCAGCAATAATGTCATGACCGAGCAAATTCTTTGGCCAGGTTTTGCTGCGGTTTGGCCGCTGGAAACTACGCCGGGTGGCACTCAAACAGAAGCCATGCCCTGGCAGGGTATCCCGCTGTATAACACGCTGGTGCTGCTGGCCTCTTCAGTGACTTTGCAATTTGCTCATATGGGTGTGGAAAAGGGCAGGTACCTGCAAGTGGGGCTGTTTATGATGCTCACCATAGTGCTGGGTTTTTTGTTTTTAGCCATGCAAAGTCACGAATATTCACACGCCTACAGCGAAATGAATTTGCGTCTGGATTCGGGGGTGTACGGTAATACTTTCTTTTTACTTACCGGGTTTCACGGGCTGCATGTCACCCTGGGTACACTGTTTTTAGTGGTGGTGTTTATCCGCATGATGGTCAATAACACCTTTACCCCCGAACGCCACTTTGCCTTTCAAGCCTCCGCCTGGTATTGGCATTTTGTGGATGTGGTGTGGCTTAACCTGTTTGTATTTGTTTACGTTCTTTAGTGCGGTGTTGGGTTGGGGGCAATCCAGCCCATGGCCAAGGCCAGGAGCAAAAGCAATACCACCGCCAGCGAAAATAATAAGCGGCGGCCCAGGTAATGGCTCATCTTTTTGTCTTCTGGCTGGTTGCGCATCATTACCATAAGTGCATGGAAAAGGTTAAATACGACTATCAACAGGAGTATCAGAATAATGATTTTAATAAGCATCTACTCTTGGCCTCTTGGCTGTGAATTTGGCAGCAACGACTAATTCGGACGGCAAAGTGCAAATGGCACTGCGCATCTGCTCTCATTATTTAAGGCGACTGCGCTGGGTTTGGCTAGTGCCCGGGTTAATCCTGGTAGCAATTTTACTGGGTTTGTCTGTGTGGCAATTAGAGCGTGCCCAGGAAAAAATGCAGTTGCTGGCGCGCATTGCGCAATTGCAAACGCAGGGCGCCGAAAACGCCTCTGGCCTGGAAGATGTGGGCGCTGAGGCCGCTGATGCTATGCCGGTAAATTTTACCGGGCATTGGCTGGCTCCAGTTGCCTGGTTGCTCGACAATCAAATTGTTAACGGACAAGTCGGTTACGATGTAGTGATACCCGTACAAATGCCTGGGCGAAATAAATTGGTGTTGGTTAATCTCGGTTGGGTGGCGGCACCAGAGGCGCGTGATCAATTACCTCAGCTAGATATTCCATCGTATTTGGTTGTTGATGGAATTTATCGAGCACATCCCGGTGGATTACTTTTGGGTAATAACTTGGAAGCCAAAGGTGTTTGGCCTATGCGCTTGCAGCAGCTGCGCACAGATTCGCTCGCCAGCTACTTGTCTCTCCCGCTCTTTCCTGGGGTTATTTACCAACAAGGCTCCTCGCCCTTTAAGGTGCATTATCACCCTGTGGTGTTGTCACCAGAGCGGCACAGGGCCTATGCACTGCAGTGGGCGTTGCTCGCCCTGGCGCTATTCATAGTTGTTCTCGCGGCAAATTTTCAGGAGCGGACCAAGCATGAATAAAAAATTATTTATTAGCCTGTTTCTGCTCGCGGCTTTGGTGCCCTTGGCTGCAGCTAAATTGGCACTGGCGATGGGGTGGTTTAGCGATTCAGGGGTAAATCGCGGCAAATGGTTGGAAGAAGAAGTTTATCCCCTAAGCCTTTCGGGTATTGATGCCCATCAATGGCATTTGGTGTATGTAGCAAGCCCTACTTGCGCTGCAGAATGCCGCACAGCCGCCTATACCTTGCAGCAATTTTATATTGGGCTGGGGGCAAAGCATGAGCGACTATCGCTGTCATTAATTAGCTCCCAACCCCCCGCCTGGATAAATGAGTACCCCGATCTACATTGGCAACACGCAGGTGATTTGCCAAGTAGTTATGAGCAAAAAATTCTATTGCTCAATCCTCAAGGGCTGGCACTATTAAGCTACGATTTTGCTGCAGCGGCAGATCTACCGCATATTGCTCGGGATATACGCACAGATGTACTGCGTCTGTTGAAGTATGACAGAGAAGGGCTTTGAGTTTTCCATAAAGCTTACTGCCGTTAGATTCAAGCTATGCTTAAAACAGATGATAAGAACCTAACTAAAAAATTAACTCCGTTAATAAACAAATAACCAGGAGGCGCAGTTATGCGCTGGTTGCTCGGTTTGAATATCTTGGCGATTGCGCTGGTGCTCTGTGTTATTCCTTTAGGCGCCTACACTCGCTTGACGGATGCTGGGCTTGGCTGCCCGGATTGGCCGGGTTGTTACGGGCGGATGATGCTGCCACAAACCCAGGAACATATAGATCAAGCCCAGGCTCAATTTCCTGAACAAGAATTCGTGCCGCACAAGGCTCGCAATGAGATGGTGCATCGCTATTTGGCAGGCTGTTTAGGTTTGTGCGTCATGGCTATTTTTAGCTTAAGCCTGGTATTAAAGCGAGAGCGAATCCTTGCCACAGGCATAGTCTTGCTGGTTTTTTTTCAGGCTGCTCTGGGGATGTGGACAGTCACTCTTAAGCTTATGCCGCTGGTGGTTATGGGGCATTTGCTGGGCGGATTTTTTTTGTTAACAGCGCTGTTGGTGCTGCGTTTGCGTTTGACTTCCCATCTTG
>CBIMZH010000181.1:0-6014 GCA_966248255.1 uncultured Cellvibrio sp. | reverse complement strand
AAACTGAGCATCAAGCGGTGGTTCAGGTCATGGATGCCGCCGGTCAGTTGGGCTTTGTGCAGCTGAGCATTACCACCCGTCAACCGGAAAAAGACGCAAAATAGATCTTTAACCTGCGCCCGAGGCGGACAGGCCTCGGGTGGCAGGTTAGAATGCTCGCCTTTGTCCACTTCCTCCACTAGCGAGCCCAGCGTTTGAGCCAAGCTTCTCCCTCTCAACAGCCAGCCATACATAAACAGCGGGCCTGGTTAGATGCCTGGTATGGCCAGCGCCGCTGGACACTTTGGCTTCTGCCCTTAACCTGGTTGTTTTGCTTTATCGCCTGGTGCCGTCGCCGCTGGCTCAGCAAATTCAAACAGGTGAAGCTCGCCACGCCGCTGCTGGTGGTGGGCAATATTTCCGTCGGTGGCACCGGCAAAACCCCCTTGTTGATCGCCCTGGTTAAGTTTCTGCAAACCCAGGGATTTACCCCCGGTGTGATTAGCCGCGGCTATGGCGGCAAGGCGCCGAGCTATCCCTACCTACTTAAGGCTGATACCCATGCGCATGAATCCGGGGATGAGCCTCTAAGTATTTTTCGCCAGACTGGCTGCCAGCTTTGCGTTGGCCCGGATCGCTTGGCCAGCGCGCGCCTGCTGGAAGACCAGGGCTGCGATATTTTGCTCAGTGACGATGGCCTGCAGCAGTATGCCCTGGGGCGCGATATAGAAATCGCCGTAGTTGATGGTCAGCGCGGCCTGGGCAATGGCTACTGTCTGCCGGTGGGGCCGCTGCGCGAAGGGGCTAAGCGGCTTAAATCGGTCGATTGGGTAGTGGTAAATTCCGCCGCTGCCGGTTTTGTACTGCCGGGCCTGGGCAAGCTGTTTTATGTGCCCATGGCCATAGCCGCCAGGGAGTTGGTAAACCTTAAGTCGGGCGAGCGCTGCCCGGTGGATATGTTTGCCGGGCAGCAGCTGGATGCAGTGGCCGGTATTGGCAATCCGCAGCGCTTTTATCTGAGCCTGCAGGCGCTGGGCATAACCCCTGTTGCCCATGATTTTCCCGATCATCACGCCTACAGTGGTGATGACTTTGCTTTTAATGACGGCAGCCCGTTAATCATGACTGAGAAGGATGCGGTTAAGTGTGCCGGCTTCGCCCGCGACAACTGGTATTACCTGGCCATAGATGCGCAATTACCGGACAATTTTTATCAGGCGCTGCTCGCCAAAATTAAACGAATCCAGGTGCAAAAACACCAGGCTTATTTTCCGGCCAAATAATTGATGAGACATCCGCAATGAAATTTTATGTTGTGATCCCCGCGCGTTACGCCTCCACTCGCTTGCCGGCCAAGCCGCTCAAACTGATTGCGGGCAAACCGATGATTCAACACGTTTACGAGCGCGCCTGCGAAAGTGCCGCAGCCGAAGTGGTAATTGCTACCGACGATGCGCGTATCGAAGAAGTAGTGCTCGGCTTCGGCGCGCGGCTAGTCATGACCTCCGCTGAGCACAACTCAGGTACCGACCGCCTGCAGGAAGTGGTAAGCAAGTTGGGTTTGGCGGCGGATGACATAGTGGTTAATGTGCAGGGCGATGAGCCTTTGATCCCGGCAGCAGTCATCAACCAGGTGGCGGCAAACCTGGCGGAAAACGCATTTGCCAGCGTGGCCACCCTGAGTGAGCCAATCCACAGCCTGGAGGATTTCCGCAATCCCAATATTGTTAAGGTGGTGGCAGATCAGGCGGGCAGGGCGCTCTATTTCAGCCGTGCGCCTATTCCCTGGGCGCGAGATCATTTTGCCCAGGCGCATGTTGACGGCCTGCCGGAAAATTTCCCCGCGCAGCGCCACATAGGTATTTACGCTTACCGCGTTGCGCTGCTCAACCGCTTTGTTACCTGGCCCCAGGCGCAGCTGGAAAAAATCGAGTCGCTGGAACAATTGCGCGTACTGGCCCAGGGCGATGCGATTCATATTGCCGAAGCCTGTACCCAGGTGCCCGGCGGTGTGGATACAGAGGCAGATTTACTGCGCGTTAAAGCCCTATTGGAAGCAAACTGATGGTTAAGGTGTTATTTGTCTGCCTGGGCAATATTTGCCGCTCACCGACCGCCGATGGCATTTTTCGCAAGCTGGTTGCCGATGCAAATTTGCAGGGGCAGATTCTGGTGGACTCTGCTGGCACAGGCGGCTGGCACATAGGCAAAGGCCCAGATTCGCGCACAGTTGCTGCGGCCAAAAAGCGCGGCTATGACCTAAGCCAGCTGCGCGCGCGCCAGGTGAGCAGTGCCGACTTTGCCGAGTTTGATTATGTACTGGCGATGGACAAGTCCAACCTGATGGATTTGCAGCGCTTAAAGCCCTCTAGCTATCACGGTCAGCTAGGTTTATTTCTCGGCTACGGCAACCAGGATGAGTATCGCGAAGTGCCCGACCCCTATTACGGTGAAGGCGATGCATTCGAGCTGGTGCTGGACCTGGTTGAAGACGCCGCCCAGGGCTTGTTAAACCATATTCGCAAACACAATCTTTAAGCGGGTTCGCTGTGCCACTTTATTTGCCTCATTTCAATTTACAAAAGCACAACACCCTGGCTGTACCTGCCATAGCCGACTGGTTTGTCAGTGTGACTAGCGACCAGGAGTTGCGCGAGGCGCTGGCGCGCGCGCGCAGCGATGCCATGCCCTATCTCATTCTGGGTGGGGGCAGCAATCTGGTGCTGCGCGACAACTTCCCCGGTCTGGTCATTCATTTGCAAACCAAGGGCAAAGCACTGGTACAGGAAACTGACGATCATGTTTGGCTTCAGGTTGCTGCGGGTGAAAATTGGCAGGGACTGGTGGAGTACAGTTTGGCGCAGGGGTTTTACGGGCTGGAAAATATGTCGCTTATTCCCGGCTCGGTCGGCGCTGCGCCCATTCAAAATATTGGCGCCTACGGTGTAGAGCTAAAGGATGTTTTTGCCGAGTTAACTGCCTTGGAAGTGGCCTCTGGCATTTTGGTTACGTTTACCGCCGACAGCTGCCAGTTTGGTTATCGCGAGAGCGTTTTTAAACAGTCGCTTAAAGATAAATATGTGATTACCAGCGTGACCTTCAAGCTGAGTAAAAGTCCTAAACTTGTGTTGGATTATCCCGCCCTGCGCCAGGCCTTGGGAAACCTTGCCGAAAGTGAAATCAGCCCACTGCAAGTCAGCGAGGCAGTTATCGCTATACGTCAGGCCAAGCTGCCAGATCCATTAGTGATCCCTAATGTAGGTAGTTTTTTTAAGAACCCGGTGGTGAGCCAGGCGCAGTTGGACAGCTTGCGTCAGGCGTACCCGGATCTGGTTAGCTTTCCGCTGTCGGAGGCCCAGGCCAAGCTGGCTGCCGGTTGGCTGATCGATAGAGCCGGTTGGCGCGGCGCCGAGTTTGCTGGCGCTAAAGTCCATGAGTATCAGGCGCTGGTGTTGACTAATCCACAGCAGTTGTCTGGCGCGGCGGTACTTAATTTAGCCAAAGCCATTCAGGCGGACGTGCTTAAAAAGTTTGGTGTCGAGTTGGAGATGGAGCCCAGGGTTTACCCCTAAAAGATTTTTTAACGCTTTGGGCTTATTCGGCGCATTGAAAAATGCTGACCATTAAGTGGATTTTTTGAATAGAACAGCTATAAAAAAACACTGGAAGGCGACTTTTGGCATATATCCTTGCCTGAACGGACACACAAATGGTGGTAGTTTCTACCGACTCTCTCTACAATCGCTCAAATGGGTGATGTAACTGGATGCCATTTCTCATAAATTACTTGTATAACTAAGAACAACAGAGTATCCGGGTTCGGATTGGGGGCTAGTTTGACAAAGATTCTCGTAGTCGATGATCACGATCTAGTTCGCATGGGGATAGTGCGTATGTTAGCCGATATCGACGGCTATCAGGTGGTTGGGGACGCCAAGAGTGGTGAAGAGGCTGTAACAAAGGCGCGCATTCTAAAACCGGATGTGGTGCTGATGGATGTAAAAATGCCAGGTATGGGCGGCCTTGAAGCCACCAAAAAACTGCTGACCGTGAACCCTGCAATAAAAATTATTGCAGTCACTGCTTGTGATGACGACCTCTACCCAACGCGCCTGATGCAGGCCGGTGCGGTAGGTTATGTCACCAAGGGCGCAGACTTTACCGAGATCACCGATGCGATCAATAAAGTGACGCGCGGCGATCTCTACATGAGCAACAGTATTGCGCAACAGCTTGCGCTCAAGACCTTTTCCGGGGCGGCCAATCAGGAATCGCCCTTTGAAAAGCTGTCTCAACGCGAACTGCAAACCGCAATGCTGATTGCTAATGGGCAAAAAGTGAACGACATTGCTAACACTTTTTGTGTAAGCCCAAAAACCGTTAACTCCTATCGCTATCGTATCTTTGAAAAACTGGATATTAATAGTGATGTCGAATTGACGCTGCTAGCGGTAAAACATAATCTGCTGGATCCAGAAGCCGTCGTATGACGGCTTCTGCGTTTTAGGGGCGGACTATTTTTTAGAGGCAGACAGCGCATTAATTCATGAGCCAAGATCCTTATTCCGAAAGCGCCTCTGCCAATGAGCAGGGGTTTGATTCTGCGCGCTTTTTAGCCAGTGTTAGTCAGCAGCCCGGCGTTTATCAAATGTTTGATGCGCGCGGCAATATCCTCTATGTGGGCAAGGCTAAAAACCTTAAGTCGCGCTTGTCCAGCTATTTTCGCAAAGCGGGCTTAACGCTTAAAACCCAGGCATTGGTGGCGCGTATCGCCAATGTGCAGGTCACCATCACCCCGAGTGAAACCGAAGCGCTGATTCTTGAGCAAAACCTGATCAAGTCAAATCGCCCGCCGTACAATATTTTGCTCAGGGACGATAAGTCCTACCCCTATATTTTTATTTCCAGCAGCGAAACCTACCCGCGCATTGCATTTCATCGCGGCGCCAAAAAAAAGAAGGGCGATTATTACGGCCCCTTTCCCAATGTGGGCGCAGTGAAAGACAGTATGAATTTTTTGCAGAAGACGTTTCGCATTCGCCCCTGCGAAGACTCGGTTTTTAACAATCGAACCCGCCCCTGTTTGCAATATCAGATCAAACGCTGCAGCGGCCCCTGCGTGGAATTGATTTCACCTGAAGATTACGCCCTGGATTTGCGGCACGCGAGTATGTTTCTCTCCGGGCAGAGTGATAGCCTGGTGTCAGAGTTGGCCGATCAAATGGAGCAGTCGGCGCAGGCTTTGCAATTTGAAAAGGCGGCAGCTTATCGCGACCAAATCAGCGCCCTGCGAATCGTTCAGTCGCAGCAGGTGATTGAGGAGGGCAGGGGCGATGTGGATGTAATTGCCGCTGATATGCGCGCCGGTACCAGCTGCGTGCATATGTTGTTTATTCGCCAGGGGCGGATTCTGGGTAGCCGCAGTTTTTACCCGCCAGCAACGCTGGCAGAAAACCAGGCGGAGCTTTTGGCCGAGTTTATTCCACAGTTTTATTTGGGTGCGGCGGGCCGGGATTTCCCGCGCGAGATTATTGTTGGCGAGCAGCTCGAGGATGAGGCAACCCTATCGGCCGCATTGAATCAGGCGGTAGGGCGTCAGGTGGTGATCAGCCATCAGGTGCGCAGTCACCGCGCCCAGTGGCTGGTGATGGCCACTACCGCCGCCCAGCAAAATCTAATCGCTCATATCAACAGTAAAAAAAGTTCGCTGGATCGCTTTATCGCACTTCAGGATGTGCTGGGCTTGGAGGACACGCCCAAGCGTCTGGAGTGTTTTGATATCAGCCATAGCAGCGGTGAATTAACCGTTGCCTCCTGTGTTGTTTTCGATAGCAATGGCCCACTAAAATCGGATTATCGCCGCTTTAACATTGACGGCATTACCGGCGGTGACGACTACGCCGCTATGGAGCAGGCGCTCACCCGGCGCTACACCCGGTTGCAGGCGGGCGAGGGTAAGCTGCCGGACATACTGCTAATCGATGGTGGCAAAGGCCAGCTGGGTAAGGCTATTGAGGTGCTATCACAGCTGGGTG
>CBIMZH010000180.1:0-6042 GCA_966248255.1 uncultured Cellvibrio sp. | reverse complement strand
GCTTAAAACCAACCGTGCTGGCGTTGGCCAGGTTGTTGGAAATGGTACTTAACTGGCGATCCTGTGCCGCCAATCCGGTTTTACTGATATAGAGTGCTGGGTTCATAACACTATCCTCTCTCTAACTTAGCCACTGCTTGCGGCATTAAGACATTTGCAACAGTTGCGCGGATGACGCCGAGTTTTCTTCAGCCGTTTTCATCACCTTGACTTGCATTTCGTACTGACGCGACAAACTCAGTATTTGTGTGAATTCGTCAATGGCATTGACGTTGCTGGCCTCCAACACGCCACTGCGCAGAGTCACAGCCGCAGAGACTTCGGCATCCAGGCCATCGCGCTGGCGAAATAAGCCGTCGTCGCCCTTCTCCAGGTTTTGAATATTCGGATTCACCAACTTGATTCGCCCTACTTCCACCATGGCTTCAGGTCCTTGGCCAAGCGCTACTACAGAGAGCGTGCCATCAGCACCTATGTGCAACTTGGTGTGGTCGGGAACATTGATGGGGCCAGCGTTGCCCATAACCGCCAAACCATTGGCGGTACGCAGGGTGCCGGCGGCATCTATGGACAGGTTGCCAGCGCGGGTATAGGCCTCGGTGCCGTTGGGCGCCTGAACGGCGATAAAGCCAGCGCCCTGAATAGCCACATCCAGATCATTACCGGTAGTTTCCAGCGGGCCTGGGGTGAAATTGGCAGCAGGGTTTTCGGTGAGCGCGTAAGCCCGCGTAGGCTGACCATCGCCGTAATAAACGCCCATGGCGCGGGACTGTTCGAAATCAGCGCGAAAGCCAGTGGTATTAAGGTTGGCTAAATTGTTGGAGCGCACGCCCTGAGCCAACATATTGTTTTTAGCTCCAGTCATGGCGATAAAAAGTGCTTTGTCCAAGGTATATCCCCCTTATGCTGGCCAGCGCTAATTTTTTGGCGCTAAGCTGGTTTAAAGGGAATTTGCAAGAGCAATGCCAAGTTAAAGCCAGACCCCAAAAGGCCATTAACTTGTTGAAATAAAAGAGGAATTTTTAGCACCCAAGCCACCGGGCGCGGCAAGCAGGCAAGCGCCCTGGCCAGGGCAAAGCGGCAGAGAATTGCCGCCCAAAGGCAAACAAACCCGGCCAATAATTGGCCGGGTTTAATCCGGGCTGGGTTAACGCAGGTTGATAATGGTTTGGGTTGTAGCGTTTGCAGTTTCAATGGTCTTGGCGTTTGCCTGATAGTTGCGCTGGGCAATAATCAGATTCACCAACTGTTCGGAGAGATCCACGTTGGATTCTTCCAGAGCACCTGAGTTGATATAACCCAGGGAGGAGGAACCCGGGGCGCCTATTACAGCTTCGCCCGACTCAAAGGTTTGCGCCCAGGCGGTATCGCCCACTGGCTTCAAGCCATCCAGATTGGGGAAGTTAGCCAGCGCCACCTGCCCCAAAACCTGTGCCTCACCGTTGGTGAAGCGCGCGAACACTATACCTGTGTCACTGATATCCAGGCCCGACAGTCGGCCAGTGGTATAGCCGTTTTGATCCAGGCTTTCGACCGCAAATGAGCTGCCAAACTGGGTTGAGCCAGTAAGGTCAATAACATAGTTAGAGCTTGATGGTGGATCAGCCACCGGGATGGTGCCGCCCTGGAGTACATTCAAAGGGCCCAAGGCGCCAATTGGCAAACCGTCAGCACCAATCGGAGTCCAGTTGGATATCAGCATACTGTCAGTCGTGGCAGTATCCAGGGTGCCATCGGGCAAAAAATGTATATCAAACGAGGCCATGGTCGGCTCAGTGTTTTGCGGTGATGGCAGGGTTGGGTCTGGATCACCCACATTTTGCCCATCAATCTGAACATACATCACCCAGTGGTTGGCGGTAGTTGTGGGGTCCGCCGGATCATAATCCTGCTTAACAAAAAACTGACGCATTACGTGGGAGTTGCCCAGGCTGTCGTAAATAGTGGTAGAGGTTGCGTGGTTGTAGGTTTTCTGATCGTTAGGATCAAACGAGTTAATGGGTACAGGCGTAAAGAAGTTAGGCACATTCATCGAGCCAAACATGCTGCCACCAGACACAGGAACCGTTGGTGTGCTCGAGGTAATGCTGTAACCCTCTTCCATGGTGATAAGAATTTCACCGCCCACCTTGATGCCGTTGGTGGCATCAGCAACTGTTTGCATTGCGCCCTGGGTGCCCTGGATGTCTGCAGTGCCGCCAGTTGCGCCAAAGGAAAAATCCAGATCGCGGCCGCTGGCCGAGGTTATGACCAGGTTGCCATTGGTATCGACCGCCGCCGTTATACCGTAAAGCGTGGTGTTGCTCAGCGCATTGATTTCATCCTGCAGCGCGGTCATATCTGGCAAGCCAGTGGACGTAAGGGTCACACCGTTTATTTGAAAGGTGCCATTGTTGGTAAAGGCAGTGCCCGCCGTTGCATCGGTTTTAAACAGTGTCGCTGTGGTTGTCGCGGTTGCCGAAATACCGGCAAGCGCATTCAACTCGGAGGCAGTTTCATCGGCACCAGCGCCGTATTTACTGACGTAAGTAATCGGTGAGCCAGTTGGCCCTTGAATTACCAGGGTGTGAGACCCGTAATCATTGGAAACCTCGGGCACACCGTTAATGGTTGTTTGGCCGCCAGCCAAGGCATTGGTCAAAACGTTCGCATCCGAATTGGCGGCATCCAGGGTTACGCTAATTTGTGAATCAACACCCGTAGCCAAATCGCGGAAATGAAGCGTATTGGTCGTCGTGTCCGCATAGGCTTCTACGTAAACCGGATTTGCCTGATCGAAGTTGGCGGAGTTAATCAAGTTGGCAATGCCCGCCAGTGAGTTGGCGCTGCCACTGTTCAAGGTTATGTCTACAGATGTCGTGGTCCCAGTGGTTGGGTCCAGTCGCGACAAGGTAAAACTGGTCTGGTTAGTCGCTGAAAACGTCTCTGTAAACGGCGGAGTAATGGCATTGTTAATTTGTAAATCTTCAGTGGTCGCAGTTTTAGCGCCCGATACAGCAGTACCTATACCGGTACCGTTGGTTGTAAACGACTGCCCAACAGTCTCCAACACAGTTTCATTTGAATCCAAATTAAAGGAAGCATTAACTGCAGTCGTTGCGCGGGGCGCCTGCGAGGACACATCCACACTTAAATCGCCCAAAATCCCACCAATATTGCCATCGGCATCGGCAGAGAAGCCCTGCAGGCGCTGACCAGTGGTATTAACGATAAAACCTTCTTTATCCAAGCCAAAGGAACCTGCGCGGGTGAACACACGCCCGGCTTCCCCTTGAAGGACAAAAAAGCCTTCGCCGTTAATTGCCAGGTCCAATTCATTTTGAGTGAATTTTAAGTTGCCCTGGGAATACTGTTGGCGAATAGCCAGAGTGCTTACGCCGCTGCCGGGGGTAACCGAGCCGCCGCCGAGGAGCGCACTGGTGTAAACATCGCCAAACTCAGCGCGAGAAGATTTAAAGCCCGTGGTACTGGCGTTGGCAATATTGTTACCGGTCACCTGCAAATCGGTGTTGGCCGCACGAATTCCGCTTAAGGCTGTGTTAAACGACATATCTCACCTACCTTCAATCGCACTCAGATTTAGTTAAATTGTTTGACTTTGGCTACATCCACTGCACCCACACCTGCGAGGTTGAGTATCAGGTTGCCGTTTTCGTCAATACTTACGCTGTTTACATTGGCACTGAGCGAGGTATTTATCGCTTGGGTTTCGCCATTTTGTTTAGCCAGCACTTCAAAACGATATTTGCCTGCGGCCACTGTGCTATCGCCCGCCTCCCAGTCCAGCAACTCACCATTAAATTCAAAATTTTGACCATCCCAGCGGAACACATTTTCGCCCTGGGGCGCATAACCGACAGGCACCTGTTGCACCAGAGTGCCGGCCTCATCGTAAATGTTCACGCTCAAGTCATTGGCTGAATAATCAAGATTTATGCTGCCAGACACTATGCTGCCGCTTTGCAAAATACTGGTTTCACTATCCACAGATACATTGCGGCCAACCAAAGACGACGCCTGCAACGCGGTGTTGGACATAAAACTGGAAAAGTTTTCATTCAATCGCTCGAGGCCTTCCACTTGACTGAACTGCGCCAGTTGCGCCACAAATGCGGTGTTGTCCTGAGGATCGAGCGGGTTTTGATTGTTTAGCTGAGTAATCATCAACTCCAAAAACGCCGATTGCCCCAACTCATTGGTTTTTGCCGCCGATGTTTGGTTGGAGATACTCAGAGAGTCGAGCGCGCTGCTGGAAGTACTGCTGCTTACACTAGTCATGATTTAGCTCCTACTGACCCAGCGTCAAAACGCGTTGAACCATTTGTTTGGCTGAGTTCATCACTTCCACGTTCATCTGAAAGGAGCGAGAAGCGGAAATCATATTGGCCATTTCCTCAACCGGATTTACGTTGGGGTAATAGACATAACCATCTTCATCAGCCTTGGGGTGATTGGGCTCGTAACGACGCTGCAGCGGTGCATCACTCTCAACAATCCCCAACACCTGTACACCCGAGTTGGCATCCAGCTCGTTTTGACTGTATTGACCGCCATTCACCGCAGCGCTCATGGCGTCCTGTTGAATGGCCGCGAACACCGGCTGACGGCTGCGATAAACCTCATCGATACTGGAGCTGGCGGACTGGGCGTTGGCCAGGTTACTCGCGGTTGTATTCAGGCGCAGACTCTGCGCATTCATACCTGTGCCCGCTATATCAAAAATATTTCCAAGCGCCATTTTTCCACCTCACTCAAAACTGCTTTGCCGCTCCAAAGGAGCACTAAATTTGCAACCTTAGTTAGCCTTAGTCACCGCGGATAGCGGTGCGCAGCCCTTGAAACTTGCTATTTAAAAACTGGAAACTCGCCTGGAACGACAGGGCGTTTTTCATGTATTCCGCGTGTTCGATTTGATCTTCCACTGTGTTGCCATCAATTGATGGCTGCTGTGGAATGCGATACAGCAGGTCGCCCTCCCCTGTATCTACCCCCATCGCCGGTATATGCGCGCTGTTGGTGGTTTCCAGGTTGAAATGCTTTTTGTCAGTTAACTGGTTATCCAGGGCATCTTTGAAAGAGATATCGCGCGCTTTGTAATTTGGGGTATCTATGTTGGCCAGGTTGCTCGCCAATACCGAGGCGCGCTCCGAACGGAACTTAAGGGCCGACTCGTGAATACCCAGCGCTTTTTCAAAGGAAATTGACATTGGCTTACCTCAATTGCAGCGATTTATCGCGTTTGCATAGGTAAGAGCAAGGCTTATGCCAATACCAATAAAATTACCTATCTATATGTTTTTATTAGATTTTTATAGATAACCTGCAAAGCCCCAAGAGGCAAGATCCGGCAAAGCGGCAAAAGCTTACCGCTCGCCGGAAGGCAAGCGGTAACGGCAGTGAGCACATCAGGTTTAGCGGGAATTTGAGGGAAAGCGGGAGATAAATATGAGGGAAAAGCGGGAATTAGATGGCGCGGTAGAGGATACCTGGATCGCAACGGACCATTTCAAACAAGTCTGCCACGCCGGCCAAGCCTTCCGAGGAACCCAAAAACAGAATCCCCTGAGGCTTAAGTGACGCATGGATTTTCTGCAGAATCTGACGCTTGAGGTCAGCGTTGAAATAGATAAGTACATTGCGGCAAAAGACGATATCGAATTTGCCCAGGCCAACATAGGGATCCATAAGGTTTAGCGGGCGAAAATCAATACGCTCTTTAATCAGGCTTTTAACCCGCCAGGCATTGTCCGATTGCTTGTCAAAATAACGATCCAAACGCTCCTGGCTAAGGCCGCGAATAACGGACAATTTGTCGTATTCGCCGCGCTTGGCCTGATCCAACACAGTTGGCGATAAGTCGGTGGCGACGATTTGCACCTGACGAGCGAGGTTGCCCATCGCCTGGCGCTTATACTCCTCAACCATCATGCTAATGGAGTAAGGCTCCTGCCCCGAAGAGCAGGCGGCAGACCAGACGCGAATCGGCCCAGCCATGCGATTGTTGGGCGCCATCAATTGCGGCAAAAGCGCAGTGCGCAGGTA
>CBIMZH010000179.1:0-6072 GCA_966248255.1 uncultured Cellvibrio sp. | reverse complement strand
CCTAAACGCAAGCCCAGGTCCTGCAGTTGCTGGCGTGTCAGTCCGCATTGCCATAAATGGTTAAGCGCCACCAGCGCCGTGGCGGCGTTGCTGCTGCCGCCGCCGATACCGCCGCCCATGGGCAGGCGTTTGGTCAGTTGAATGTCCACGCCCTGACCGGTTTTGTTAAAAGGCTGTAACAGGCGCGCGGCGCGCACTATCAAATTTTGCTCGCTGGGCACACCGGGCAGTTCGGGGCTCAGGTTGATGTCGCCGGCGTGGTTGAGGGTGAAATCCAGGGTGTCGCCATAATCGAGCAGCTGAAACAGGGTTTGCAGGCAGTGATAGCCATCGGCGCGGCGACCGGTAATGTGCAAAAACAGGTTGAGTTTGGCGGGCGAGAGCAGGCTGAGCTGATGCATCACTGGGCTGCCTCGCGGCCGAGTTGCCAGCGGCGGATCACCAGGGTCAGGCGCAGATCCTTGTATTCGGCGATTATTTTGCCCGGCAGCACCAGAGTTTCGCCCTGAAATAGCTGGTTGCTGTAGTTGCTAAAGCTCAGTTGCCAGCCGGATTGACCCAGTTCGCCAATCAGCCCCTCAGGGGTGAGTTGCAGCTGGGTGATTTTGGCCTTGGGCGCAGGAATACCGCGCACCCAGTAGCTGAGCTGGCTGACGGGCAGAGTCCAGCCCATGGCTTTTTGGATCAGCGCTTCGGCGCTGCTGGCGCTCATCGGCGGCTGGCCGCTCTGCTGCAGCTCCACCCGCTTGGCGGTGCCGGTAATCTGCAGGTGCTTTTGCCCGAGGGGGGCGCTGAGAAAGATTTGGTAGTTTGCCGGGGCCTGCTTCCAGTTAAGGCTGGCACTGCCGCTGTCATTGGGCGCGCGCACACCCAGCTTGCCTTGAATTTGCCACACATCGACAGCGCGCAGCTGGGCTTCATGGGCCTGCAGGCTGGCGGGTGGGGTGATGCGCGCCTGATGGGCGCAGCCGACCAGGGCAAGCAGCCCCAGCAGCCAGGTAAGTCTGAGCATTAGAGATCAACCTTGAGGCGGGTAAGAGTTTGTTGCAGGAGTTTGTTGCTGGCATCGCGCTTTTGGCATTGCCGCCAAATATTCAGGGCGTCCGCCTCGCGGCCCAGTTGCCAGAGGACTTCGCCCAGGTGCGCGCCTATCTCCACATCGGCGCTCAGGGTATAGGCGCGGGTTAAATAGTCAAGCGCGCGCTGGCTGTCGCCCAGGCGGAATTCCACCCAGCCCATGGAGTCGAGAATTGCCGGGTCTTCGGGGTTGAGGCTGAGTGCCTGGGTGAGCAACTGCTTGGCTTCCTCCAGGCGCTCGCCGCGGTCGGCGAGCAGATAGCCCAGGGCGTTGAGCGCCTGGGCATTGTCCGGCTGCAGCTGGATAATTTGCTGCAGGTCCGCCTCGCTGGCCGGCCAGTGGTTGCGCTCCTGGTTAAGCATGGCGCGGGCGTAGAGCAGCTGGACATTGTCCGGCAGGTTGTCCAGGCCATCGCCCAGGGCTTGATTGGCGCGGTCAAGCAGCTGGTGGCGGCGCAGCACCTGGGCGTAGAGCATATAAAAGTTGGCCGTTTGATCCGGGTGGCGCAGTACCAGGCGATTCACCTGCTGGCGGGCGCTTTCAAAATCCTCTTTGCGCACAAAAATATCCAGCAGACTAAGGGTGGCGGCGTAAAAATCATTGCCGGAAGTCACCTGTAAATAGTGCAGGGCGGCATCGGTCAGCTGCTCCCTGTCTTCATATATACGGCCCAGGTAAAAGTGGGCGGTGGCCAGGTGCTGGTTGAGGTCGAGCAGCGTCTCGAAGGCCTGGCGCGCGGTTTCTATATCGTTGCGCTGCAGCGCCACTATGCCCAGGGAGAGCCAGATGTCGCCGTTGAACGGCATCTGCTGGCTAAGCAGGCGAAACTCCTGCTCGGCCTGGGCCATGTCGGTGTGAATCAGTATGCGCGCGTACTGCTGGCGCAGCAGGTGGTTGTCCGGGTGCATCGCCAGCAGATTTTCCATCTTGGTCAGGGCTTCTTTATCGCGTTTAAGCTGATGCAGCAGGTTGGCCTCGAGTATGGCGGCGGCCAGGTTTTGCGGTTCCAGCTTAAGTGCCTGGCGCACATAGTCCATGGCGGCTTTGTACTGCTGCTCCTGCTCCAGCAGCAGGCCGCTGCCCACCAGCAATTGCGAATTGTGTTTGTGCTTTTGCTGCAGGGCGACAAACTCTGCCAGCAGCGCCTGATGCTCGGCCTGGGACAGCTCGCTGGCGCGTGCGGCAATCACCTGAAACAGCGGCTCGTCGCCCTGTTCCAGCAGCTGGCGCGACAACTGGAAGGCCTGGTCAAAATGGCCGGCATCCAGCTGTGCCAGGGTGGCGTTGCTAAGCGCATCGCGATTTTTGGGGGCTGAGGTGAGCCAGATGGCGGAGGCTTCCAGCGCTGTGTCGGTATCGCCTAAATAGCGCGCCATAAGGGTGGCGCGCTCGGCGACTTGCGGATCCTTGGTTTCGCGCGCCTGCTGGGCATAGTTGCTCAGTGCCAGGTCGTAGTTTTTGCGGCTGCCGGCCATTTCCGCCGCCAGCAGTGAGTAGAGGGTTTCACGCTTGAACGGGCGCGTTGGCGCTGCTGGCGTCTCTGCCTCTGGTGTCTGGACGCTGGCCTGCTTGATGGGCTGCTGGCTGCAACCGGCAATTAGCATTGAGCTGGCCCAGAGCCAAAGCCCGAGAGATAAGCCTGCGCGGCAACGCTGGGTGGAGATTGTCTTTATAGTGTTCAAACCTGAGCTGTCTCGAGCGGGAATGCTTGCCTGTGTATGTCAGAGGTTCCCATTTAGTCAATCTTTACCCCCAGCGCCGCTGGGGAATTGTGCACAACTCGGCAATTTATAAGGTGCCTTTTTATAAGGTGCCTTTCGTCTCGCCGGATAGGTATCGCCCGCTCGCCATTGGGCCGGTGGGTGACCGGCGAGTTGCCGCTGGCTTAGCTGGCAGTGCGCTGCAAGGGCGGGTTGGCCGGGTTGCGGCTGAGTATATAGGTCTGTTGAATCAAATAGGCATCGCCGCTGGCCCTGTGGCGTTTGATATCCAGCTGCTGCGTCAATTGTTTTTTAATCGCATCCCAGCGCATTAGCTGCTCTTCACTGGCGATCATCTCTATGGGGCTGAGGTGAAAGCTGGGGTTGCTGCGCGCGGCAAAATAAAGACGATTCAGCCAGGGGCTGTCGTGGGTCCAGGCATCGCTATAACAGGTGATATTGCCCAAAAACTCGTTGAGCTCGCGGCACACCTGGCGCGGCGGTTTACCGTGCTGCTGCAGGCAGGCCTGGCTGATGCCATGGATCTTTTCGGCGCTCTCGCACCAGTGTTGCCAGTCGTCCACCGGGCGTATCAGGCTGCAATAGCGCTCGCCTTTGCTGTTAATCACCCCAATCTCTATTGGGTAGCTGTGGGCGCCAAAGCCTGAGGCTTCTATATCAAGAATGGCGGGGCAGCTGGGTTTACGCATAGTGTCGTCCTGGGTTGAACTTTCATTATAGGGGCAGAATTGCGCCTTTGACGCCCTTTGCCACAGATTCTAACCGGGTAAAATTTAAGCTTTAGTCTGAGGTTTATGATATTGGCCACTTGCCAGCCACAGCCGCTGGCCGGACAATACCGCCCTTTATTTCATTGTCTGTGTGTTTTTTAGCCTCCGCCCTATAGATAGATGACCCTGCTCGCTTTCGGAATTAACCACAATACCGCCCCGGTCGCCCTGCGCGAACGCCTGGCTTTTGCGCCCGAGAGCTTGTCGGAGGCGCTGCAGCAGGCGATTGCCCAGGCACAGCTGGCGGAGGTGGCGATTCTCTCCACCTGCAACCGCACCGAGATTTACGCCAGCAGCCAGGCAGATTTGGCGGCGCTGGAAGCCTGGCTGCTCAGCCTGTCCCAGGTGGATGCCGGCGACCTGGCCAAAAGTCGCTACTGTCACCAGGGCGCCGATGCCGTGCGCCATATGATGAAGGTGGCCGGTGGTCTGGACTCGCTGGTATTGGGTGAGCCGCAAATTCTGGGCCAGATGAAATCGGCTTTTGCGGTTGCCCGGGAGGCAGGCACCATCGGCAGCGAGTTGCACGCCGCTTTCCAGCAGGTGTTCAGCATTGCCAAGCGGGTGCGCAGCGAAACTGCCATTGGCGAAAACCCTGTGTCTGTCGCCTATGCGGCAGTAAGCCTGGCGCAGCAGATCTTCTCCAATTTAAAAGAAGATACCGCACTGCTGATTGGCGCTGGCGAGACCATAGAGTTGGTGGCGCGCCATCTGGCCGAGCAGGGCATTAAAAAGATGATTGTCGCCAACCGCACCCTGGACCGGGCGCAGCGGCTGGCGCGCGAGTTTTACGGCGAGGCGATACTGCTGGCAGATATCCCCGAGTATCTGCACCGCGCCGATATTGTTATCTCCTCCACCGCCAGCCAATTGCCCATTCTGGGTAAGGGCGCGGTGGAAAGCGCACTTAAAAAGCGCAAGCACAAGCCCATGTTTATGCTCGATATTGCCGTACCCAGGGATATAGAAGAGCAGGTGGGCGAGCTGGAGGATGTGTACCTCTATACGGTGGACGACCTGCACGCGGTAATCGACGAGAACAAAAAATCGCGTATCGCTGCCGCCGACCAGGCAGAGGAAATTATTAACCAGGGCGTAGACCAGTATCTGCGTCAGCAGCGCGCCCTGGATGCCGTGGCCACAGTAAAGGCCTATCGCAACAAAGCTGAACAATTGCGCGATGTGGAAGTGCAAAAAGTCCTGCGCAACCTGCAGGCGGGTGGCAACCCCGAGCAATTGTTGCAGCAGCTGGCGCGCAACCTGACCAATAAACTCATCCACTCGCCCACCGCGGTGTTAAAGGAGGCCAGCGCCAATGGCCGTCCGGATGTGATTCAGGTGGCCCAGGAATTATTCGATATTAGCCTGGAGGAGGTGACTGCATCTGCAGCTCAATCCGACTCTGCGCCAGACCCAAGTGAGCAAGCATGAAAGCCTCGATTTTAGAAAAACTGGAGCGCCTCAAAGAGCGCTACGAAGAAGTTAGCGCCCTGCTGTCCGAAGCCGAGGTGATTAGCAATCAGAGCAAATTCCGCGATCTGTCCAAGGAATACGCCGAATTGGAGCCGGTGGTGGTGGCCTACAAAGGCTATCAGCAGCTGCTCGACAATATTGAGGAAGCCAAGCATCTGATCGCCGATGGCGATGCCGATATGCTGGAGATGGCGGAGGAAGAACTCAAAGATTGCCAGGAGCGCCTGGAGCCCACGGAGCTGGAGCTGCAAAAACTGCTGCTGCCCAAGGACCCCAACGACGAGAAAAACTGTTACCTGGAAATTCGCGCCGGCACCGGCGGCGACGAGGCGGCAATTTTCTCCGGCGATCTGTTCCGCATGTATTCGCGCTTTGCCGAAACCCAGGGCTGGCGGGTGGAAATCCTCAGTCAGAACGAGGGTGAACACGGCGGCTTTAAAGAAATTATTTCGCTGGTCAGCGGCAGTGGCGTTTACTCCAAACTCAAGTTTGAGTCTGGCGCGCATCGCGTGCAGCGGGTGCCAGAGACAGAATCCCAAGGGCGTATTCACACCTCTGCCTGTACTGTGGCGGTAATGCCCGAAGCCGATGAGCTGGAAGAGATCAACATCAACAAAGCCGACCTGCGTATCGACACCTTCCGCGCCTCGGGCGCCGGCGGTCAGCACGTTAACAAAACCGATTCGGCGATTCGTATAGTGCACCTGCCCACCGGCCTGGTGGTGGAGTGTCAGGATGAGCGCTCGCAACATAAAAACCGCGCTCGCGCCATGAGCTTGCTGGCCACTAAACTCAAAACCATGCAGGAAGAAGCCGCGCACAAATCCCTGTCTGATGAGCGCCGCAACCTGGTGGGCTCGGGCGACCGCTCGGAACGCATCCGCACCTACAACTACCCGCAGGGGCGAGTGACTGATCACCGTATCAACCTCACCCTCTACTCGCTGGATGCGATTATGCAGGGCGAGCTGGAGCCAGTGGTTGGCCCGCTGGCCAACGAATACCAGGCGGATCAGTTGGCCGCTATTGC
>CBIMZH010000178.1:0-6127 GCA_966248255.1 uncultured Cellvibrio sp. | reverse complement strand
AGCGCCGCCAATGAAGCATTGGAAGCACAACTCAAACAAATCAAATGGCAAGATCTGGTTACCGGCTTGTACAACCGCCAATACCTGATTGACCAGCTGGATCACATAATCGATACAGTGGATGAAACGCAGCACTACTGCCTGCTGTATATAGATCTGGGCGAATTCAATGAGCAGGTCAAGCAGACCTTTGGTGAGACAGGTGCCGATCTGGCACTGGGCGATGTCGCCGCGCTGCTGCGCGCCAAAGCCAATACCTCTGACCTGATTGCGCGTCTGGGCGATGCCACCTTTGCCCTGCTGGTATCCAATATCAAAGCCGACGCCGCCATCAACCGCGCCAATCAGCTCAGCCGCGAAATCCAGGATCATATAATCGATATAGATCACAAGACCCTGCAGATTAACGGCAGCATAGGTATATCGCTGATCAACGAAAATACCACCAACACCAATACCGTTATTGAGCAGGCGCGCAGCGCCATGGAAAAAGCGCGCGCCATAGAAAACCGCGTTGCGCTGTTCGAGCCAGACGTGCCCAAGCAGGAACAAAAACTGGATACCGCCGCGGCCGTACAACAGGCACTGGATACCGACCGCTTCCGCCTGCTGTTCCAGCCCATTATCAGCCTGCGCGGATCAGATGAAGAGTATTACGAAGTCTACTTGCGCATGATCGACGAGAGTGGCACTGAGGTTTCCCCGCGTCAGTTTTTGGAAGCCGCCTCCACCATTGGTGCCAACACCAAAATTGACCGCTGGGTAATTCTTGAGTCCATCAAAATGCTCTCTGAGCACCGTGCCAAAGGCAACAAGACCAAGCTGATCGTCAACGTCAGCCACTATTCACTCTGCGATGAATCGCTGCTGCCCTGGCTGGGGGTTGCCTTTAAAGCGGCCAAATTGCCCACAGATTCAATTACCTTCCAGGCGCAGGAAATTGATGTGACCACTCACCTCAATGCCGCCAAAGCGTTTGCCGAAGGCCTGGGTAAAATTAAATCCGGCTTTTCTATCAGCAGCTTTGGCTGTTCGCTCAACCCGTTCAATACGCTCAAGCATGTACCTGCAACGCTGATCAAAATTGATGGTTCCTTCACTTCGGATATTCAAAACAGCAGTGAAAGCCCAGAGACGTTGATTAACTTGATTGAACAGCTGCACGCCGAAAACAAAATCACCCTGGTGCCCTTTGTCGAAAACGCCAGTGTGCTCTCCACCTTATGGCAGGCGGGCGCTCACTATATTCAGGGCCACTACCTGCAAGAGCCAAGTCAAAACATGAGCTACGACTTCAGCATGGAGTCCTGACCGCCTTTGGCGATCAGCCCTTGCGCAATATTCCAGATATACTCCCAGGTACCAACAGAAGCGACTCTCAAAAGTCGCTTCTGTCGTTTTATAAAGCGCAAATATCAGGGGAAAAACAGCATGCGTTATGTTTTGGTAGGCACAGGTGTCATCAGCGATACCTATGTGGCGGCGCTATCTCAGCTAGAAAAATCCCAATTGGTTGCCTGTGTTTCCCGTCGCGGCCAGGCGCCCCGCTCAGCTTCCCAGCTCCCCGTTTTTGCCTCCTTAGCTCAGGTAGATATCGACTTTGATGCAGTGATTTTGGCCACGCCTAACGGCGCTCACTGTGAAGGCGCTATAACTGCAGCACGACTGGGTAAACATGTCCTGTCCGAAAAATTACTTGCGGTGAGTAGCCTACAAGCCCAACAAATGCTTAGCGCGTGCCAACAGGCTGGCGTCACCCTGGCGGTGGCATTTCAGCGGCGCACTGGCGCAGATAATCGCGCCCTAAAACAATTAATTGCCACTGGGGCGCTGGGCAAAATTTTTTCTGCCGAACTGGCGGTGAAATGCTGGCGGCCACAAGGTTATTACGACAGTGCCGACTATCGTGGCGGCTGGGCGCTAGATGGCGGCGGCCCGTTTATTCAGCAGGCGGCCCACAATCTGGATCTCTACACCTGGTTTTTTGGCTTGCCCAAGCGCCTGCACGCAGAGCTGGGCACCTTTATGCACCAGATAGAAACCGAAGATCATGGTGCCGCCTTGTTGCGTTTTGACAACGGCATGATTGGCACTCTGCTGGCCTCAACCGCTACAGCGCCCGGCTTTCCAGCGCGACTGGAAATTCATTGTGAAAAAGGTTTTATCGCACTGCGCGATGATGCGATTGTCGACTGGCAAATAGAGGGAATCGCCAACCCGTCCACAGCTAGCAACTACGCACACGATGGTTCGAAAAGTGCCGCCGTCGCCGACTGCTCAGCGCACAAAGCGATTATTGAAGATTTTGAAGCGGCGATAAGAGAGCAGCGCGAGCCACTGTGCAGTGGCAATTCAGCGGCGCTAACAACTCAACTAATTGAAATGATTTACCAGGCGGGACGAGCAACACTCGACTGAGGACACCGCCTTTAAGCGGCGCCCTGTCGCAAAAAGCAGGTTTAGAGCAGTTTATCGCGCTCGCGGAAGCCAAGCAGATAAAGAATCGCATCCAGGCCCAAATTAGAAATAGCGTGTTGTGCCGAGGCTTTTACCAGGGGCTTGGCGCGGAAGGCGACTCCCAGACCGGCAACGCTGAGCATAGGCAGGTCGTTGGCGCCATCGCCCACAGCGATAACCTGTTCCAACTGAATGCCTTCCTGTTCCGCCAGCATGGCCAGCAATTCGGCTTTGCGCTGGCCGTCCACCACCACGCCTTTCACTTCGCCGGTTACCTTGCCATCGACAATATCCAACTCGTTGGCATAGACATAATCTATACCCAGCTTGCTTTGCAGATACTGGCCAAAATAGTTAAAACCGCCGGAGAGAATCGCGGTTTTGTAGCCGAGCTTTTTCAGGCTGCTGATCAGCTTTTCTGCACCTTCGGTGAGGCGCAGCTGCGCGGCGATTCCTGCCAGTACTGATTCATCCAGGCCTTTAAGCAGCGCCATACGGCGAGCAAAGCTCTGTTTAAAATCCAGCTCGCCGCGCATGGCGGCTTCGGTAATCTCAGCCACCTGCTCGCCAACACCGGCGGCCTTGGCCAACTCATCGATCACCTCAGCTTCAATCAAGGTGGAATCCATATCGAAACACACCAGTCGGCGGTTGCGGCGATAAACCGTGTCGCGCTGGAAGGCGACATCAATATTCATCCGCGCCGACAGCTCCATAAAATCCGCGCGCAGGGCTTTAAGGTCGGCGGGCGTGCCGCGCACCGAAAACTCTACACAGGCGCTGGTATTCATGGTTTCCGGCGCATCCAGGCAATTTAGCGGCACGCGACCGGAAAGGCGATTGATACTGTCGATGTTCAAGCCGTGGCGAGTGGTAATGGCGGTCAAACCGGCAATCTGCTCGGCGTTAATTTCCCGCGCCAGCAGAGTAACTATGTGACGAGTTTTACCCTGATGCTCAACCCACTGGCTGTAGTTGTCGGCACTAATCACCTGAAAGCGCACCTGAATATCCAGCTGCTCGCAGGCCTGGCGAATGCCCTGTTGCAGGGGCGCGCTATTTTGCTCGGCATCCAGCGCCACCAGCATACCCAGCGCCAGGGTGTCGTGAATCACTGCCTGACCAATATCCAATACCTGGGCGCCATATTGCGCCAGTACCTGGGTGAGGGCCTGGGTCACACCGGGTTTATCCAAGCCGGAGGCATTAATCAACAGAATATCTTTCACCTTGATCCTCACTTGATCGGGGCAGTGGTTACTTAGCGGTCGCAACGCTAAACGCGCGACTTTAAAAGCGCAGCGTTAAAAGCTTAGTCCAGAGGCTCTCGGCCCTCGGTCCCCCCTGTGCGGGGCGGGGGCGGAAAAAAGCGCGCATTCTAGCCTAATTATTGCGACTGGGGCAGCGAATCCCACCAGATTAAAGGGATTGGCAGCTGCCACCCACTGACAGCTGCAACCGCTATAGGCTAAAATGCGGCGCATAAATACACCCCCTGCAACCAGGGAAAATTAACTTTTCAGCCCATCTCGCCAACTTATTAAGGATATAAGGCCAAAGGCACCGGCGCTGTATAACAGACAAGGACTCTCTGATTCGTATGACGTTGAAAAGCGCCTATAAAACCTATCCGCAACTCAGCCTCTGCAGCCTGCTACTGGTCTTCCTCGGCATTTTTGGCGGCCTACTCTATTACCAGAACACCGAAGCTAACCAGCGCGAGCGGCTTAACCTTTACGGTGAAGCCATAGCCACCAGCGCCGCGCGCCAAGCGGTAAATGCTGCTATGCAGCAGGATCTGGTCGGCCTGCAGGCGATTCTGACTGAGACTAAACAGTTCCCCTATGTGCTCGGCGCCAGCATCCACAATGTGGAAAACAAGCTGCTGGTACAAAGTGGCTTTAGCCCCAATCAACCCCAGGAGGGCCGCCGCTTCAGCTATTCCGCGCCCATCGCCCTGCACAACAATATTTACGGCTACCTCGAGCTGGTGCTGGATGTGCCCCGCCACACCCAGCGCGACTACCACTTTTTCTTTTTCTGGTTGAGCAGCTTGTTTGTCAGCCTGTTTATTATCTGGTGGACGATTCAGCGCCAGTGGTGGGCGCAGATGCGCGAGCGCATGCCCAGCGCCGGCGATCTGGTGACGGCGGTCGTGGAAAAAATCCCCGCGATTCCCGATATCCCCGAGCCAGAACCCGAGGCCCCCACCCAGGTTTCTGTGCGCCTGAGCCTGCAGATCACCAATATGGAGCGCCTCTATCAGCAGCTCAACAGCGAGGCCTTTGCCGGTGTGCTGCGCCGTTTTGAGCGGCAGCTGCAGGGAGTGATTGGCCTTTATACCGGGCAAAAGCAAATGCTCTCCGGCGACACCCTGTTGATCGACTTTAGCGGTGAAGCCTATTACGAGTGCTGCTTCCGCGCGGTCTGCACCGCGCAGCTGCTGGCTAACCTGGCGGCGCGCAACCCCAGCCCCAGGCTGCACCTGGCCGCCAGCATCCACGAGCTGTCAGAGCCGGCCAGCACCGGTAAATCCCTGCTCAAGGATTTTATCGTGCAGCACAATAACCACCTGCGCCCGGATCGCGGTGAAGTTCTTATCAGCCAGCGGTTGATAGACGCAGAGCTGCTTAACCATCTGGAGATTCTCAGTGACAGCGGCAAACTGCTGGGCATAAAAGCGCCCTATGCCGAACTGGTCGCCAAGCAGGAGGAGCAGGTGCTAAGCCACCTCTAAGCGCCATCAAACAGGCAACACACAGCGGTCATAATTAAGACAGGCCTGTCACAAAAGCGTCACAGCCCATTCATCCAAGTGTCACCCATTCGTCATAGCCTGAGGGGAAACCAACCAGGCTATGACCATCATGCTCAATATCGAACAGTCAGTTGTCAGTAAATTCCCCGGCTTTGCCGAGCGCGCCCCGATCATCCGCAACTCCACCCTGTCACTGCTGCGCAAACTCACCCGCGAGCAGGAGATAAACGCCTTTTTACGCGAGCACCAGGGCCAGCGCGGCATAGATTTTATTGACCGCATTTTTGAGTATTTTAATTTCAGCTACAGCGTGTCCCAGCGCGAGCGCAACAATATTCCCGCCCAGGGGCGCGTGGTTATAGTCGCCAATCACCCTATAGGCTCGCTCGATGGCCTGGCACTGCTGCGCCTGGTGAGTGAAGTGCGCAAGGATGTGAAAATCGTCGCCAACGATATGCTGATGACCTTTGAACCGCTGCACGATATTTTGCTGCCGCTGGATAACATGACCCGCGGCGCCTACAAGCAGAGCTACAAAAATATTATCCAGGCGCTTAACGACGATCAGGCGATTATTATTTTCCCCGCTGGCGAAGTGTCCCGCGCAAGCCCTGCCGGCATTCGCGATGGCAAATGGCAATCCGGCTTCTTACACTTCGCGCGCAAAGCCAATGCGCCCATATTGCCGATCTTTGTCTCGGCCAAAAATTCGCTGCTGTTTTACAGCGCCTCCATGCTGTTTAAGCCGCTGGGCACCGCTCTGCTCGCCCACGAAATGTTTAACAAGCGCTCGGCGGAAATTAAATTTCGTGTCGGCGAGATGATCCCCTACCACGCACTGGAATCGGACAAGCTCAGCGATAAAGCGTTAACCAAACGCCTTAAAAAGCACCTGTACAAAATCGGTAAAGG